>CAYXWT010000001.1:0-10492 GCA_964468895.1 uncultured archaeon
ATAACTGTGTGTGCGTTTTTACCAATTGCAGCAGCTATGTTTCCTGCCCAAACAACATCTATTGGTTGTGCATTGTTTCCTACTACAATACTTACAGCTGGAACTCCTTCGTTAAAAAGATCTTCCTTTGTAACTTGTGTCCAATCAGCTGGAGTTACGTTTGCTGCCATAGCACCAGAGATCATTAAAGCTCCAACACCTAAAGCTGCAGCACCTGCAACAATTTTTTTCACATTTATATTCTTCATGTGTCAATTCACCTTTTTTTTATATTTTTTAGTTTTTGTATAAAGACTAGATCTGTGATAAATAAATAGTTTGATTGAAGTAGACTAAAAATATAGAAGTGTCTAAATAAACAGATCCAAATATACACATATGTAAAGTAATTGGGGAGGTATAACTTTATAAAGATTACTTTTCAGGAATTAAAACAAAAGGTTTTTAAACAAATAAGATACTGGTTATATTGGAAAATTTACACTAAATATATACATTATACTTAGTACTAAAAGACTATTTCTTTTATATTTTTAAAATCTTATTATATCTAATTATAATAAGTACTAAACAACATACTAAATCATAACCTATATGTGACAACTTAAATGATATTAGACCAAAAGTAAATTTACTATTATCACTTATTTGTTTATTATTTACTATATATATAATATCATAATATATTTTGATAAATAGAATATTTGAAATAATAGGTAACTTACAAGATTTATTTAAATAGAGGTTCTAAACCAAACAGACAAACATATTTACAAATCTAAAAAATAAAATTTATTTTATAAATTTAATATACTTATTTAAAAACCAAGTTAAAAATGGAATGTCATCTTTGTTTACTTGTGATTTTTTCAAAGAACTATAATAGGTATGTCTATCATTATAATCTATTATAAATAAAGGATATTTATTATTAAATAAAATAACATTCATTAATATTCTAGATAACCTACCATTTCCATCTCCAAATGGATGAATTTCTATAAACTTTAAATGTACTAATGCACTTAGTATTATTGGATGATATTTAGATTTATGATTATTATACCATTTAAAAAAATTATCTAATTCATATTCAAGCTCTGTTGGGTATGGTGGTACATATTTAGATTGAGATATACCTACTTGATAATTTCTTATTTTTCCTGCAACATCTGGTTTTGTATCTTTAAATAATTCATTATGCCATTTTAAAATATTTTTATAAGTAATACTTATATTATTACTATTAATAGTATTAAATAATTTTAAAAATAGTTTTTGATGAGCTTCTGTTTCTTTAATATCTTTAAGTTTCTTTTTTTCAGGTACTATACCTTCTTCTAATAAAGTATAAGAATCTTTTAGATTTAAAGTACTTCCTTCTATTCTGTTTGTGTTATAAGTAAAATTTATTGAAAAATTTATTAGCTCTTTTGTTTTAATTGATGAAGGTTGTTTATTATAGTTTAGATTCTTACTAGATTTTAATTTTTCTATAATATCAAACTTATCTTTATAAATATCTTTAAAAAAATCAATTTTCAAATCTGTTATATTTTTAGGTATATTATGCCCAAGATATTTTTCCTTACTTTTAAAACTAGATTTTATTCTTAAAGTATGATGTAAGTAATAAACAATTTTATTATTTATAGTTTTTTTTATTATTGACACCATAAATAAATTACCAACACAATTCATATAAAAAGATGCTTTTAACAACTTTGTGTTGGTAAAGCAAATTAGGTTAATTATTTAAAAGTAGATGATAATATTTTTAACAACTAGTAACTAGAAGTGTTAAGCTATAAATAATTTAGATTTTTTATTTTGTTTACTATATTAGATTTAAATCTAGAATATTTAGCAATATTATATTTTATTAAACATAAGTCCAATATATTATCATAATAAACAATAGAATCTTCCTTAAACAACTTAAGATTAATATTAAAATTAATTTTAGTAAACATAAAATACTTACTTGCAGATTTTATTTTAGAGATTATTTCATCTAAATCAATATCTAAAACATTAATTTTATTATTAATTAAAAATAAATCAAACAAATCTCTTTCTTTTATTTTCTTTCTTGTAAGTAAAGCTCTATATTTTTCTAATATAATTTCATTTATATCATAAACTTTTAATTTGACAGTATCTAAATTAAAATTTAGTGAATATAGTTCTTTTTTATCTATATTACTTAAATCTAAAATATCTACTAAATTTAATAGATTTTTAATATGATAATCAAATAATCTTTCTTCTACAAAATTAACCTCTATTTTTAGTTTAGAAATAGTAGATGAAAGATATAATGATTTATAATAAACATTAAATGTACAAAGTATTCTTTTATTTATAACTTTTATATATCCTGCTACTGGAGATCTGTTTATTTTAAAATCAAAACCACAAGTATCACTTATTTCTTTAATATCATCTATTAAATCTAATTCTATTTTCTTAATACACTTTCCAATTTTGTTTGTACTTGATAAATCCCTTATAGAATTTGATTTTATATGATTAAAATCTAAATCTTCACTAATCCTATGATAATTAAGATATAATTTATTTAATAAAGTTCCACCTTTAAATATTAAATTATCAAATTCTTTTAATTTGTTTTTATTTTTTAATTCTTGAGCTTTTGTTAAAAATAAAGATAAATAATAATCTTTCTCTATCATCATCTCTGAGATTTTTGGAAATCTCGTTTTTATAAAACTTATATATTGTCTTAAATTTTTATTGTTCATCTAAATACACTTTATTAAATAACATTTTTGGAAAATATGTTAAATATAATTTTAATTTATCTTTATTAATTATATCTAAATCTACTATAGATTTGTTATTATAATAAAGATAATCTAAATATGTTCTTTCTAAATCTGAAAAATAAAATTTAATACTATTTTTAGTTTTACTTTCTAATAAGCCAATAAGTCTAAAATTTAATTGTTTTTTAAATATAAATGTTTGATTTAATATCTTTAAAGTTTTAGAATACCTTGAATTTATTATAACTGTGGTTTTTGGGATTTGGTGCATATCTAAATTATAATTAATATTATTAATTAATAATGAAGAATGTAGTGCTAAATACCATTTAATCTTTAATTTATTTAATATTAAAAAAACTATTTCTTCAGTAGAGTACTTATAATAATTTTTGATTTGCTCATCTGAATTTAATATATAAAAATAATTACTGAATATTAATTTTATTTTGTTCTTGGTTTTTAGAATAGAAATCATCTTATTAATTTCAAGTTTATTAGAACTTATTGAATTTAGGATGGTACACAACCTACTTTTATGTATAACTGCACTTCCAAAATTATCTAATTGGTTGTAGATTGTTTTTAATAAAGAAGAATGCTTATCCATATAAATTATTATTACATAGACAATATTATAAATATATCGTTTCGATTTATTTAATAATTAGGTGACTTTAGAAACAGCATCTTTATAAGACTTTATATTAAATTCATTTTGTTTCCTCATGCAATTTTTCTAACAAATCTTTAAATTTATTTTTTTTGTCAAAAGAACTAAGATCTTTAATTAATTCTTCAAAAGAACAACCAAATATTACTTCAAAATAATACAGTTCTTCTTTTGAAAGTAATTGCGCATCTTTTGTTAAAATAGATATTACTAATAAACCAATTCTAAATTCTATACAAGGTTCATTATTATGTTCTACAAAATAAATTTTTGGAATTATATATTGAACTTTGTTTTCTACCATTAAAAAATAATTCCATTTTACAAATTCTGGAAGATTAACTAATACATCTTTTACACTAAAATTAGGTTTTAGGTTTAAAAGTTTATTATAATTTATCTTTGCTATTTCCTTCTTTAGAAATTGCTTTTACAATTTCTTTTTGAAGATCATTTATTTCTCTTATAGATTTGAATTGCTTTTCATCATAGTTGGGGTTATTAGTATTAGCAATATTATTATTATTTTTAATATCACACTTATACTTATATAAATAATAAGATAACAAAAGTATTAAATTAATTTGCATTAAACACAATTATTTAATTTATTTAAATATAAATTCTAAACTAAACATATTAATATATTTACAAATATAAAATTTGTTTTATATAAATGTTTTTTACAATTATATTTATATAATATTTCTTTATTAATTACATTATTTATGTTATAGGTAACTTAAACTAACTACTTATATGTTTTTTTACATTTTTAAGTGATTTTTTGTTTTTAAAATGTAGATCACCTGCATTCTTAGAAGTTATAATAGTTTTACCTAATCTTCTTTCTAATCTATCTCTTGCAACTTTTGCAGTTTTACCACCTTCTTTAGCAATATCTTTACTTTCATCAAAAGTTGAAGGATCTTCAGTTTTTGATATTTCATTTGTTGTTGCTTCTGCAAGCATATTAAAAATCAATTCTAAATTAGTCATATTGTCTCTTAAATTTTCTTTTTTAAGATTTTTTAGTTTTTTGTAATTTTTAATTGATTTTCCAGACCAAGCTTTAGTTATTTCATTTGTAAGAATTGCAAAGTCTGTTCTTTTTTTAATTCCAACTCTTTGCCACTCATCAGTAAGATCTTTTCTTACTTCTATAGTTTTTAGTCTTTGATTGATCCATTCTTTTGAATATCCTTTTTGTAGGTAGGTATTCATGGCTCTTTCAATAGTTAGTTCGGGATCATACATTTCATTTATTCGTTCATCTCCAACTTTTGCTAACCACATTTTAAAAGGTTCTGCTTTTTTAGAAGGAACTGATTGTATTAATCTTAATATTTGTCTAGTATCTCCAACATCTGTAAAATAAGATTTTCCATCAGAAGATAACATTTTCAGTTGGTTACAATTTGTAACCAACTCACTACCTTCTTTATTAAGACGGAATTTTAAAATTTTCCAATAGTTTCTTGCTTTTTGAAAATCAGAGTCAGTTAATACAGATATAACATCAATTATAGAAAAATACCATTCTTCTTTATCTTCATCCCAAGAAACTCGTACTTTTTTATTTTCAAATAATTTGATTGATTTTTTATTAATCATAATAATCACTATATATACTATAGAATTTGATTAATATATACTTTTTGTAACCTAATGGCCGTTGGCCAAATTAGTTTAGGATTTTAATATTAGAAAACTTAAACTTTATAATTAGTAACTTTAAAAGAAATAATCTTTTTAAAAAGATTATTTCCTTTTAAGTATTTTTTCTAAAGAATCAACTTTGTTCTTTAGATTAAATATCATTTGTGCATAACCATAGGTCATATCTACTATACTTAAAAGAGATTGTTGTAAATCTGACAATGGTATTTGTAACTTATTTGGTTGTAATATATCTATTGAAGTTACTCCATAGAAATATATTAGTCTTAATAGATCATTTAAAGTTGAACAAGATATTTCTGCACTAATATATGTTGAAAATAGATTATCATGAACTATTACTTCTGCAACATTTATATCATAAACTAAATATATTTTATCTTGTTTTAGTTTAAAAGCTATTTCTTCCATAGCTCTTCTTAGTTTACCTTTATCATCAGCTTTAGATTCTATTAATATTGATACTCTTATTAGATTTCTATCATTTTCAGAAATTTCTCTTCGTTCTATTAGTTTTTTTGAAATACTATCACTTAATGAATATTTAACTGGATAGCCTTCTTTTTTAATTAATTTTAAAGTAAGCATTGATTTCAATGCTTTTACTAAAATGTCATAATGAGCTTTTGGAAACAGTGTTTGTAACTCATCTTCACTTTTACCGTCTTTAGAAATAGCTTTAGCTATTTCTTTTTGAAGATCACTTATCTCTCTTCTAGATTTAAGTTGTTCTTCATCATAGTTAAGTTTATTAGTATCATTACTATTATTATTATCTTTAATATTAGATTTATTTTCTGTGTTCATAAATATAATATGATAACAAAAGTATAAAAATAATTAGTATAAACACAATTATTTAAATTTATTTAAATAGCGTGTATAATTTTTATGATTTTTAAAAAATCTTAAAATATAAATCATCTTTTTATCTCTTATAATAGAATAAAGTAATCTAGATGAAGAACTTATTTTTTCTACAAAAAAAGGAAGACCATATTTTAAATGCTTTTTTGAAAAACCCATAGATTTTATTTTTTTAATATGCTGATAAATATTTAATTGTGTATTTCTATCTTGTTTAGAAAAATCTTTATTAAATTTATAGGTTAGTTCTACAGTATACAAATAAATTTCCTCAAAATTATTTTAAATAAGGATATTTTTTTAAAAACTGTTTTTCAGATATAGTTTTTGTAACTCCTTTTTTAATTAAATTAGTTTCACTAGAAATAGCTTTATTAACTAACAACACTTCATCTATATCTGGTTCTGGATCTATTTTATATTTATAAGCTAATTCTAAAATTCCTGCTCTTACAACTTCGTTTTTATTACTAAAATAACCTTTTTTTATAAAATTAGATATATATTTTTCTTGAATTCCTTTTAATCTTACAATAAAATTCATAATAATCACAAGTATATTATAATACAAAAGTAATAAAAAGATATATGAAAGCTATATAAAACACATCAAAAAGATATATAGGAGATTATTTTGAAAAAGTATAAAAAATTATTAAAAATAACAAAAGAATGTTTTTTTAATATTTAATATATTCTTTATGATTTTGGAAATTCCTAAAAAGAACACATCATACAAATAACATGCTCAACATTAGTTTTATGTAAATATACATATTTATAAATAGTTTTAATCTAATTATATTTGGTAATAATTATGGCAAATATGACTTTAAGTATACCTAAAGACCTATATAACATTATGAAAAAACACACCCATATTAAATGGAGTGATGTTGCTAGAAAAGCATTTGAAAAACAAATTAAATATTTAGATATGATTGATATTTTAAAAGATTTTGATGATGCTGAAAAAGATTTTAAAGCTGGAAAAGGAATACCTTTAGAACAAGTAATTAAAGAACTAAAAGATCATAAACACAGTAATGATAAAGATAGGTATAACACATCTAAGTGAAAAAAACAACATTTTAAAAATTAAAGAATTACTATAACTAATTTGTGAAAAATATGATTGATTTTAATGGTGCTAGTAATCAAGCAATAACTAAAGTTACTGAAAGTGCAAATACTTTACTTAACAATCCTAAAATTTTAATTATAGGTATAATATTAATTATAGGTGCTATAATACTAATATTTGTACTTAAAAATTTATTATTAAATAGTTTAATAGGGATTGCTGGGTTTTTAATATGCAATTTTATATTTGGTATTAAACTACCTTTAATTGCAACACTAATAGTTAGTGCAATATTTGGTGCTGCTGGTTTAGGAGTAATATTTATTCTTAAGTTTTTAGGAGTAATCTAAAAGACTAAGCAACTAATAGTATTATAAATGTCTTTTAGTTATTTTAAAACTTTTTCTAACTTAATTATTAAATCTCTAGTTAAATTTTCAAAATTATTCCTTTTCTGTTTTTGTATAAAATGATTTGTAGAATTTGTAAAATAATTAACTTTATTCTTATTTTTTAAAAGTAATTTTAATTTAGTAATAGATTGCGTTCTAAGATTTAAGCTTGTTTTTTTATTGTACTTACTTACTAGTTTATTTAGTTCTTTTTTATTGAACTGAATACAAAGTAGATTATTTAAATCATAAATATCTTTACCATCATCTCTACCAATCAAAGCAGCTAATTTTTGAAATATTAATTCATAAATATCATACACATAATATAAAGATGATTTATATGGTACAAAACCAAAATTTACAATCTTTTTGGTTACAGATTTAGGAAATGTACTTTTATTATATCTAAATTCTAGTCTTATTTTATCTTTTTTATTTATCTTATTAATATATTTAACATCATATCTAATAGTTAGGTTCATAATACGAGGTTTATCTACTATATAATTAGAAAGTTCTTTTTTCAAAATTTTAAATAAATCTATTTTAAGTTCTGTAATAGATTTATGTGAATAAATATCAAAATCTAGATCTTCAGAAAATCTTTTTGTATTTTCAAAATAAACTCTATTAATACCTGTACCACCTTTTAAGATAATAGAAGGTATTTTATTTTCTAATATACTAAATATTTTAGAAATTTCTTTATCTTTAATAATATAATTTATAGATAAGCCACTATTTAAAGAAATTTTACGTAAATCTTTTAGTTCCATTAATACCACCAACTTAAAATTTTACTTTTACCAATATTGTCTTTTAATTTCCATTTAGAAATATATTTATAATTAGATTTATCATAGTTATTTGATAAATAAGTTCTAGATTTAACTTTATTTAAAAAATTACTAATTACTTTTTTAGGAATTTTTATTTTTGCTGTTTCAACAAGAATATCTAAAATATAACCTGTAATCTGACACTGTCTATTACTTGCAAACTTATTATAAATATCTAATAACATATTCCAATCTATTTTGTTATTACAATCAAAAATGGCTTTAGAAATACAACTATATCCACCACTATAACTTACATTATAAAAACAATCAAAAATGGTTTTTTCTAATGTAGAAACATAAAAACCATTTTTATTTTCTGTATAACAAACAAGTTTACTTTTAATATTAATATACTTAACAACATAATTATCATTTAAAGTATAAGACTTTGATTTTTTACTATTAACTATAAAAATAGTAAATGGTTCATAATCAATTAAACCATAATAATATAGTGCTGAAGAAAAAGCAATATATCCATAATTAATAGAAGTTGCAATACTAAATAATTCTTCTAAAGAATAAGATTTATTAATAATGTATTTTGACCTTTCTATATTAATTAAATATTTTTTCTTAATTAAAGAACTTAATATTTCATTAATACTTTGATTTTTATATAAAGGAAATAAATCTTTTATTTCTCTGTTAGTAATTAAAGAGCATGTACTTTTTATAGTATCATATATTATAAATTCTTTTTTAGTAAGCGGGTTTTTTGAAATCATATAATATACTTAGGAGCAATTAACCTTATATAATTAACCCTTAGTTTAATTTCAAAAAACAAATAAATATATATACTTTAGTATAAAGATATATAATTTTAGAAGAATTATAATTACTTCTATTAAAGAAATATTAAAAAGAAGATAATTTATGAGATATAATTTAGATTTACATTATCATTCACCATATGCAGCAGCATGTTCAAAAAACATAAATATACCCTTACTTAGTAAAGAAGCAAAATTAAAAGGCCTAAATATACTTACAACTGCTGACATACTACATCCAATATGGGAAAAACATGTTAAAGAAAACATAACTTATGATTCTAAAGAAGATTTGTTTTATTATAAAGATGATAAGAATTTAGAATTTTCTAAAAGAACTTATTTTATATTAGGTTGTGAAGTTGAATGTAGACAAAGAGTTCATAATCTTTTATATTTTAAAAATTGGAAACATCTTGAAGATTTTAAAAAAGTAATATTACCTCATTCTAAAGATATTGAAAAATATGGTGGTGGAAGACCTAGGTTAGATTTAAATTGTGAACAACTTTTAGAACTTTGTATAAAACATAAGGTACTAATGGGTCCAGCACATGTTTTCACACCTTACTTTGGAGTTTATGCTCATTATGATTCTCTTAAAGAAGCATATGGTAAAAATTGGAAAGAAATTAAATTTATAGAACTTGGACTTAGTGCTGACACTAACACTGGGAATATAATTCCTGAACTTAAAAACTTAAAATTTTTTAGTTTTTCTGATTCTCACTCTCCTTATAGTTTTAGAATAGGTAGAGAGTATGTTTGTTGTGAACTTGAAAAACCAAATTATAATTCTTTATTTAAATTAGTAAATAATATTGATAGTAATAAAAATAAAATTTTATATAATATAGGTTATAATCCTAATGAAGGTAAATATAATAAAACTGCTTGTAGAAAATGCTCTCAAATATATACTTTTGAAGAAGCAAAAAATAATAGCTGGAAATGTATTAAATGTAAAAGCACTATTAAAAAAGGTGTTGAAGATAGAGCTAAAGAATTAGCTATTTTACAAGGTAATTTAAATTTAACTTCTCAAAACACAAGACCTGATTATAGATACTTAATACCTTTAGCACAAATAATACAGCTTGCAATAAATCAAAAAAATATATTACACAAAAGTGTTTTAGAAATATATAATAAATTTATTTCTAAAAATATTGAAATAGATATTATGCAAAAAGTTCCTTTTGAAGAACTTAAGATAATTGATGAAAAGATAGCTAAATATATAATTGCTTTTAGAAATAATTTTGTTGTTTTTAAACCTGGTGGAGCTGGACATTATGGAGTTCCATATGTTTGTTTTAGTGAAGAAGAAAAAGAAAACAAAATTAAAGAGATAAATAAAGAAATTAAAATAAAAAATATTCAAAA
>CAYXWT010000001.1:10592-38157 GCA_964468895.1 uncultured archaeon
TATAATTTTTTATCTACAAATTTATTAGTTTTTAAATCTTCAAATTCTTTTTCTAAACTTTTATTTACAAAAGCAACAAAAATATCTTTGTCTTCCTTTTTCATCTTAATTTAACTCCACTAGATAAAACTTTATTGATCATTTTAGGATCATATGTCCAAATTACAACATTATCTTTATCAATAAGAATCTTTCCTGAAGATTCTAAATAATCTAAGATAACTTTAAATGTTTGATACATCATTTTTTTTGGTAGAGATTTCCATAGCTTATATATTGTGTATTCTCCACTATGTTTAAAGATAGATTTTTCAACCATAATCACAGTTTTTAATTTTGGACTATGTAAAATAGTCGTCGTATTTATTGAATTCATATTATATAAGTTTATATAAGTTAAATATTTAAAGCTTTTGGTTAAAGCACCACTTTTCAGCTTTTTACATAAATTAAAATAAAAAATATTCAAAAGACTTTATTTTAAATAAGTATAAAAAATATTATCACTAAAATAATAGCAATTATTATTAAAAATAAATAAACATATTTTATAGAAAAAAAACTTTCTTCTCTGCACCTACATATAAATCGTTTAAATCTAAAGAACTAGATTCCAAAAAAGAATTATGTCTTGAAGATTTAGAAATTATGTTTTCTCCGGTTAACTTATCTGAATGGCCTTCTATTCTTTCTTGTTTTGTTAAATCATCAAACATATCACTCATATTAAAATACCTCTTCATTTAGAATAATATCCAAAACCTTTATAAATAATCAGCTATAGATTCTGAATAATGTAAATTACAAATAACTTTTGCAAAATAATTACTTACATCTATTTGAACATACCAATCTTTATTGTTTTCTAAAAACTCTTTAGATTTATATACAACATTAGTTGTAATTATTTTTTTGAAAATTGGTTTCTTTCTTAGTTCATTAATACGTTCTAATGCAGGAGAATTTAAAAATGGAAGAGAACAAGCAAAATAAATTTCATTAGCACCATTTTCTTCTAATAATTCACAAGATCCTTTCATAGTTCCAGCAGTATCTAACATATCATCTACAATTAATACATTCTTATTATCTGCATGACCTATTAATTTCATAGTAGTTACAACATTTACTTTAGAATAATCTCTTTCTTTATAAATAGATATTACAGGTAATTTTAATTTGTTTGCAAAATCAATTGCTCTTTTAATACCACCCATGTCAGGGCCAGTAACTAAGAAATTATTTAAATCTAAATTTTTTTTTATATAATTACAAAGATTATGACGTCCTTTTAAATTTATTAGAATTGTACTTTCAAAAAAAGCAGTAGTAGAAGGATTATGTAAATCTAAAGTTATAACCATATTAGCTCCAGCAAGTTCAAGCTCTCTAGAAACCATTTTTGCTGTAACACATTCTCTACCCCATTGCTTATCTTGTCTAGCGTAAGGAAAGGTAGGTATTACAGCTACAATTCTGAAAACATCTGATCTTTTACAAGCATCTATTAATACTTTTAAAGCTCTTAAATTATCATCTATAGAATAATTATTAGAATAGTTAGCTACATCTTGAAATATAAAAACATCTTTGCCTCTAATAGATTCTAAAATATTAGTTTTGATTTCAGTATTAGAAAATCTTTGTTCAGAAATAGAAGTTAGTTTAATTTCTGGTTGATCTCTTTCTTTTAAATAATTATTCAAATTACTTATAACTTTAGTTGCAAAATGTAGGCCATTATTACAACTCATCATACAAATTCCAGTACCAACAACCATAATTATTCAAATTATTAACTTATTTAATACAAATAGAATTAGAATAAACAAATATATAAAGCTATGTTTAAAAAAAATAAAATTAACCTGTAATTACAATTTTAGGATTTAAAGTACAAACTCTTTTAACTAGATTAGCACCTTCTAAAGATTCTACAACTTCTATAGATTTTTTATAAGAAGCTGGTTGCTCTTCTCTAGCAATATTTTCACTTCTTCCACCTAAATAAATACCTTTTCTTTTAAGTTTAGATTTAAGTGCATCATAAGTTATTTGATCTTTAGCATCAGTTCTTGAAAGTTGTCTTCCTGAACCATGCGCAACAGTAGAATAAATTTTACTTAAAGCTTTATAATTTCCTGGCTTTAAAATATAACTTGCATCCATCATAGATCCAGGTAAAATTATTGGACAACCAATAGAACTATATTTATGAGTACTAGGAAGATCTTTAGAACTAAATACTTTTGTAGCTCCTTTCCTATGTACCAAATAGCTTTTAGAATTATGTTTCTCTAAATTTGCTATATTATGACATAAATCATAAACTAAATCAAAATCAAGATCTTTTTCTTTTAATTTTAAAACTTCTAGAATTTTTTCTTTTATTTTAAAACTTAAAATAGCTCTATTAACATAAGCATAATTTGCAGCACATTTCATAGCTGTAAAATAAGCATTTCCTAGTTCTGAATTTAAATAGTCATAAGACATAGGATATTTATTTCCAAACAAATTACAATAATCTCTAGCAATTTGATGACCTAATCCTCTTGAACCAGTATGTAACATTATACAATATTGATTTTTACTAAGTCCATATATTTTACAAGCTTTTTTATCAAATATATCCCCTACAGAAACTAAATCAATAAAATGATTCCCTTGACCTAAAGTTCCAACTTGTTCTATACCTCTTTGTTTAGCAAGAACAGAAACATAATTTGAATTTACATTTTTATAATTTCCAAAATATTCTATACTACTTTTAGATTTTCTTTTTTCATAACCATTGTCTATAGCCCAATTAATACCTTTTTCAAGAATAGAGTTTAAAGCACCTTTAGATATCTTAATACCTGCTTTAGATAAGCCAATTGGTAAAGTAGAAAAAGAATCACGTAATTCTTTTAATTGATTTGAATTTAAATCTTTTGTAGTTAAATTAGTTGATATTAATCTAATACCACAATTTATATCAAAACCAACTGCTTCACAACTTATTATAGCATTTTCTTTAAGACTTGCAAAACAAGAACCTATTGGAACCCCATAACCAGGATGAATGTCTGGAAAACCTACTATTGGAGAACTAACATTAGGTAAATCGGTAATAGAATATAATTGCTCTTTAGCTATATTGCTTATATTTTTAAACAAATTAGAATTAGATATAATCTTTAAGTCTATACCGTCTTTTTTATTATAATAAGTATTTTTTTCTATATATTGAAACATTAACATCAAAATATTTGAAATAAAAAGGAGTTTAAAAAGTTATTAAAACTTTTAACCCTTTAATTCAATCCCTATTTGAACATCGCTAGGAATATCCACTCTCATTATTCTTCTAAGAATTTTGTCATCTGCTTTTATATCTATTATTCTTTTATGAATTCTTAGTTGAAATTTTTCATAAGTTTCTGTACCACCGCCAGAAACACCTCTTCTTACTGGAACAACTAATTTTTTAGTTTTAAGAGGAATGATGCCTGAATGTTTGGCACCACTTTTCTTAGCAACATCAATTATTTCTTCACAAAACTCTGTAAGTTTTTTGTAATCTGTCCCAGTTATTATAATTCTTGCTGTCTGCATATTCATTCCTCTTTATAAACTATTTTTATTGTTTCTTTTTAATTGCAGTTATAACTCCAGCAGCAACTGTTTTTCCCATATCTCTTATAGCAAATCTTCCAAGTTGAGGAAAATCTTTAAAAACTTCAACACAAAGTGGTTGTGTAGGTTTTATTCTTACTATAGCAGCATCACCTGTTTTCAAAAACTTAGGATTATCCTCTTTAACAGGAGCTAGTCTTTGAACTAATTCTATAAATGTACAAGACATTTGAGCAGTATCAATATGGAATACAGGTGTGTATCCAGGAGTAATTGCTGTTGGGTGACCTAAAATTACAATTTGAGCTGTAAATTCTTCAGCAACTGTTGGTGGATTATTAATTGGTCCTATTACAGATCCTCTTTTAATATCTCCTCTTCCAACTTTTCTTAAATTAAACCCAATATTATCTCCAGGTCTTGCTTCAGTAAGTGGTGTATGATGTATTTCTATAGATTTGATATCAGTTTCTATACCTTCAGGCATAATTATAACTTTATCATTTGGTCTTAAAATACCAGCTTCAACT
Source organism: uncultured archaeon (assembly GCA_964468895.1). Classification (GTDB taxonomy): domain Archaea; phylum Iainarchaeota; class Iainarchaeia; order Iainarchaeales; family CSSED10-239; genus CSSED10-239. The sequence goes on from CAYXWT010000001.1 coordinate 14,744, forward strand.
CTTCCAACAGGAACAGTTCCAACACCTTTAATATTATAAACATCTTGAACAGCTAATCTTAATGGTTTATCTGTAGGAATTTCACCTGGTTTAAAATAATCTAAAGCTTCTAATAAAGTAGGTCCAGTATACCAAGCTGTTTTTTCAGATTTATTTACAACATTATCTCCATTCCATGCGGAAATAGGTATTACTCTAAATTGATCTTCTTTAAAACCACTTTTCTTTAGTAATGCAGAAGCTTCTGCTTTAACTTCGTTAAATCTTTCTTCTTTATAACCAACTTCATCCATTTTATTAACTGCTACTATTACTTGTTTAATACCCATAACTTGAGATAAACGTGTATGTTCTATAGTTTGAGCCTTAACACCATCTTTAGCAGCACATACTAAAACAGCAGCATCTGATTGAGCAGTACCAGTTATCATATTCTTAATATAATCTGCGTGACCAGGTGCATCAATAATTGTAAAATAATTTTTCTTAGTTTCTAATTTTTTATAATTAACGTCAATTGTGATACCTCTTTCTCTTTCTTCTTTAGTAACGTCCATCATATATGCAAATGAGAAAGTTGATTTTCCTTTTTCTTCAGCAATTGCTTGTAATTTTCTATAATCTTGTTCACTTAAGTTTCCAGAATCGTACATTAATCTACCAACAGTAGTAGACTTACCATGATCAATGTGACCTATAAAAATAACATTGATTTTACTCATTTCTCCAGCCATATTTTATTCCTCCAATATAATGTGTTTTTAATAAAAATATTTTTCTAATAGTATATGTATATATTCAGAAAAATTGTTTGAACTAAAATTCAAAATTCATTAAATTAATAATACATATAATATAATATAAAAGACATAAACTTTATAAATAGATTATTTATATAAATGAAACTTTGTACCCAAAAATAATTTAAAAAACAAATAACACATTATTCTTTATTAAAATCCTCATAGTCATTTTTATCATACATATATATCTTTTTTACAATCTTTTTATTTAAAAAATTATAATTTTCAAACAACTTATTTTCATCTGTATCTTTAAACATATCAAAAGGTACTCTTTGTGTTAAATCAAAAATATAGTATGTATTTTTAATTTTAGTTTTAACAAAAGCATGAGTTTGATCATCTTCTAATAAAACTACATAAATTTTAGCATTATTATCATTTAATGATTTCATTATAGCACATAAAAAAATAGATATATCTTGTTCGTCTGCAATTTTATGTTTAATAATTTCATTAAAATCTAACCAAAATAAAACTTTTAAATCATTTTTTATAACATTAATTTCAGATTTAAAAAAATTATATATTTTTCTAATAGTGTTAAGATAATCTCTACTATATTCATAACCGATAGGTTTGAATTTAGAAACAATACTGCTAATAGTTAAATCTTCAGAATCAACCATATCTTTAATTTCAGAAATGGTTTTTTGTTCTTTTGAATTAATTAACTCTTTATATTTTGCAAGTATGATTTCATAATATTTGTTTTTAGAAACACCCTCTAAAGAAACATTAGATTCACCGCTGTTCTGAAGATTTTTTATAAACTCTTCAAGTTCTTTAACTCTTATTTGTAAATTATCTTTTTCTAATTCACTCTCACTAAGTTTACCTTTAAGTTTTATATTTTTAAATCTTAAATCACTAGTATCTTTATCTTTACCTTGTATATTTGTTAATTTAGATACTTCTTGATTTACAGATTCATCAATTTTATTAATTTCAGTACTTAAATATTTTAAAACTTTAGTATATTCTAAATCATCTATACTTTTAGCACTATATTTAAATGATAATTCTTCTTTTTCTTTTAATAGTTCTTTCTTTCTAGAATTAAGTTCTTCTATAATTTTCCAAGAATTTTGTTCAGCTTTAACAGGTGTTTTTATTTTATTTTTAAGATTAATATAAGTTATTACAACCCCAAAAACAATTATTATAATTACAACAATTATAATTTGCAAAGAATCTATCATATAAACCACACATAATTATTAATTCATTATTATATATAGTAATATATGTTTCAACTATTATTTATATATATACCTATTTTTTTAAAAACATATTTGTAAAATAAATTAAAATAACAATACAAAATAAAATACTTTATATAAGTAAAATATATATGAAAAAAGAAAATATTGAAATTACTAGTAATAGTATTTATTATATATCTAAAATTTTACAAAAAGAATTAGAACTTGGTTATATTAATAGTGTTCAAAATATAGATTATAATACTATTAAAATGAAAATTCATAGAAAACAAACTAAAACTCTAATAATAAATCTGGATCTATTATATCTGTCCAATTATAATCTAATAGCTATGGAACAATCTACTGCTTTTATTAAATTTCTTAAAAAGAAATTAGATAATCAAAGAATTAATGAAATTAAACAAAATAAAAATAATAAATTAATTTATTTTAAATTAGACATCTATTATTTAATATTTGAATTTTTTAGTAAATCAAATGTTATATTAACCGACTTAGATTTTAAAATAATAAGTGCAAGAAGATATGAAAAATGGAAAGATAGATCTATTCTTCGTAATGAAACATATTTATTTCCAAGCTCACAAGATATTAAAAATGAAAACTTTGAAAATTTTAAAAAATTAATTGATAATCAAAACAAAAAAGACATAATCTATGCTATTATTAAAAATTATAATGTAGCACCATATTATTTAAAAACAATTTTTGATGAATATGAAGATGAAGTAAGTTTAGAAAATTTAGAAACTATATTTTTAAAGATTAAAAATTTGTTTGAATATGAATTTTCAAATTTAGAAATAAAAAATAAAAATTCTAAAAAATTGATTGTAAGTAATAAAATAAATTCAGAAATTAAAGATCATTTCTCAGAAATTGAAAATACATATCTAGATTCAAAAAAACAAGAGAATGTTAGTCCTGAAAATAAAAAAAGAAAAAAGTTAGAAAACATACTTAACATTCAACATAATACTAAAGAAAAATTTTTAACACAAATTGAAGATTCTAAAAAACAAGGTGAATCTATATATTGTAACTTTAAAATAATTGAAGATATTAATAAACAAGTAAATATTGCCACATTAAAAAAAATAGATTCAAAAGAAATTATTACTAAAATTAATACTTATTTCTTTAAAAATAATATCAAACTTAAAATAAAAAAATTAGATCTTAAAAACAAAACATATCAATTAGAATTAGAAAATTGAATTATTAGGTACTTAACCTAATAATTGTTTTTCATCAACTACAAAAACATCGCTTACAGCTAAAATACATTTGTAAGGAACTTCTATTAAATTACCTTGAACTTCAAGTTGTTTTAAAATTTTAGATGAAGGGTCTACTTCTACAAGAATAGATTCTATATCACCAGTAGTTTCATTAACCATTAAATCCACTAATCTACCTATGTTGTCTCCCCTATTAGTTATCAATTTTTTAGTAGCAAGTTGTCTTGCAATAGCATATTTATACATTTTAAGTCCCTCTCATTAATTTTTAAAATCTAATTTAATTTTGAAATTATTATTATTTATAACATATATAAATTACAACAACTTCTTTATATACGTATCGGTTTAAATAACAAGTATTTAAACCATATTTTCATTTGGATTATAAACAAATCAGATTATTATCCTACCATTATGATATATAAAATGATTCTTAGATACTGCTTTTATACTTTTTAAATTTTTAGTTCTATATTTTAATATATTTTTATCTGAATCTACAGATACAACTTCTCCAATCCACATACCATATTTTGAAACTACAGGTAAACCTAAAAATAAGGTAGTAACTTGATTAGTAACATTGAATACTCTTATTATTCTATTTAATAATATTAATAACAATGATAATAATATTACAGCTATAATAAATGTTTTTATAGATATTAAATTTAATATTAATTGTAAACCAAAATCTATAAGTACAGAAAATACAATTATTGCAAAAAATACAAATATAGATTTGCCTAATTTATAAACTTCTTTTAAATAAAACAAATCTATAATATCACCTATAACAAATACTAATGAACTTAATACTAAATAACCAAGTATAGCTCTTAAAACATAAATTATTCTTAATAAATAATCGAATGCTAAATTTTTGAAATATAAATCAACACCTGAAACAATCCCAAATATTAAAAAGAAAAAACCAACTATATAAAATGCAAAACTAATTTTTGTTAAAGAAAATTTACTAATTAAGTTATGATAAAGTTTAGATATTTTAGGTTCTAAATTGAAACCTTTTACTAAGAAATAAATTCCTAAAACTAATGCTAATATTTGAAAGGTATATTTAATACCAAGGAAAAATAATAATAATAATACCAATGCAGGAATTCCAAATATAACTCTTGCAAATACAGGATCTTTAAGTACTTTTTTAATGGTATAAAACATACTCTCTAAATGTCTAGATTGTCTTACAATAACAACATCTTTTGAAATTATAGGTACATAATTTTGAACTAAAGGTATTACTTGATCATCTTCAGAACCATCTGTGATAAAAACAACCCCGCTTGCAGGAAATTCTAATAACACTTCATTTAGCTGTTCTTGAATATTTTTATCTGCAAAAAATAAATTATCTTTAGAATGTCCAGTTAAAGTTGCAATCTCTACAACATAATTTTTTTTTAAATAATTATATTTTTTAAGAGCTCCAAAAATACAATTAGCATCAGATTCTTCTGGATCCTCTAATATTAAATCTGTTGCTAATTTTAAATTTGCATCATAACCAATAATAGGTCCAGACACACCTAACAATTTACCAATATCATCATCTCTATCTATAGATAGAATTAGTAATTTCTCTTGTACATCCATATTAGGCAAATTAGATTTATTTATTAAAATCTTATCTTTCTTATTAGATTTAATTTTAGATTTTTGTTTAGACTTCATAATTACTTATTCTAAAAAGTATTTTAATAATATTATATTAAATATATAATTTAGTGTTTAAATACTTAACTATTTTTGAAATACAACTCTTTTTTAAAAATAAATGATTTAATCATTAATAATTAAAATAAACAATAACCAATAATATATAAATATATTGGAGTACATTATTTTTAATTATAATAAATATATATAATAATGTTTTGAGAAAATATGGTAAATAAAAAATATGATAATATAAAAAGTAATTTTTTTAATATAAGTATAATTGTTGTAATATTACTTATAGTTTTATTCTTAATAACAGATGATTTCACAAAAAAAATAAGTTTTATAATTATAATTGGTATTTTAGGAATAGTAATTTTATTTAAATTTAAAATTATATTACAATTAAAAGATTATGAACGAGCTGTTATTTTTAGATTTGGTAAAGTTAATAGAGTTGGAGGTCCTGGCTGGGCAATTATATTACCATTTATAGAAAAACCAAATATTGTAACTCTTAGAACACAAGTTTTTGATAGTCCACCACAACAAATAATTACTAAAGACAATATTAGACTAACCATTGATACAGTACTATTTTTATCAATTGATGCTGCTAAAGAAAACGTCATAAATTCTATAGTTAAGGTAGAAGATTATAAAAAAGCTGCTACAATGTTTGTAAGTGCAGCTCTTAGAGATATATTAGGTGAATTTGTACTTTCAGAAGTGATTACAAACACAGAAAATATCAATCATCAAATAACAGAATCCCTTAAAAGTGTTGCTCAAGAATGGGGTGTTAAAGTACAGGCTGTTGAAATTAGTGATATTCAAATTCCTGAAAATATAATAGAATCTATGCATGAACAAAAAGCAGCTGTACAAAAAAAATTAGCAGTTTATGAACTTGCTGAATCAGAAAAAGCCAAAATTTTAGCAGTTAAAGAAGCTACAGAACAACTTTCAGATAAAGCTGTAATTTATTATTATATCAAAGCTCTTGAAAAAATGGCAGAAGGTAAATCTTCAAAAATAATATTCCCTATGGAACTTACAAGTTTACTAAGTAAAATTACTGGAAACATTACTGGAAATGTTACCAATAATTTAAATGATTTAAAAGTAAATAAAACTGATGAAAAACAACTTGAAAAATATTTACCATTATTACAAGGTTATCTTTCTAAAGGGAATAAACCCAAAATTAAAATTAAAAAAACAAAAACTGCTACTAAATCTAAAACTAAAAAAAGAAAAACTAAAAAAACAAGTGTTAAACCTAAAAAAAAGAAAGTAAAAAGAAAAACTAAAAAATAAATTTATTTGAATTCTTCTAAAAAAGAATTTTCAAATTCTTTTAGTTTTTTAAAGTTTTGATCTAATTTATGATTTGCTAATTTCAACACTTCTTCTAAATATTTTTCAGATACTAACAAATCGTTATCTTTTTTAATTAAAGTTGACATAAAAACTGTATTAGTTACTTCTAAAATAAACTTACCTTCTTTAGCACTAATAATTCCTGCTTTTTTTAAACCAAAGTTTCTACAAAATTGCAATATTCGTTCAGCAGTACTGTAATCTTTACAACCTATATGAAAAATAAAAGGTTCTACTTTCAACCACAAATAATTTTCTTTAGAATTATTTATTGCTTCTATAAATTCATTAAAAGAAATTAGTCTATGAAATTTCTTGTGAAAAAAAGAATACTTTTTATTTTCAGTAATATCACTACTTAAAAGTAATATTCTTCCACAACAACTACTAGATGTAAAAATATAAGGTATATCAATTATTTTCTTTAAAAAAGGTACAATAGGCTCATCTGCTTTTTCTTCTTTAATAGCTTTAAGTAAAGTCTCTGTATGATGTTTTTTTACCATTTCAAATCTAGAATCTGTCAAATTTTGAATCATAATATCATCTTATTTTTTTATATTTAATCTATTTTATAAATATATATAGTAAACAAATATTTAAAATAAGTATTATCTAAAGATATATAAAAATATATTAATTTTAGTAAAACAATAGATAAATATGAAAAAAATATTAGTTTTAAGTTTAATTTTAATAGCTTGCCTATTATTACAAATTAACACCATCAACAGTTTAGAAATACTTGAACCTATAATTCAAGAAATAGGTTATAGTAATTATGTTGATATAGGATACATAAGTGCTGATGAAGAATTTCTAATTAGTTTTTTATTAGAAAATAATGAAGATTACTTTCAAATTAATTTGTCAGAAGATAGCTCCAAAATAGCTTTAGTAGAAAACACCTTAAAAACTAAAGAAAGTATTTTTACAAAAATTAAAATTAAAAAAGATGTTGAAGGAAACAAAGAAATTAAATTAATATTAAAATCAAAAGAATATAAAGATAAAGAAATTATAATTATTACTAATATTAAAAATAACACTTTACATAATTTAATATTACCATATAAAAAAGAAAGTAAAATTAATATTTTAAAAGAAATAAATTTAAAAATATTTAATAAAGCAAATAGTAGTAAAAAAATTGTAATTGCTTCAGATTTAAGTAATTATTGGTTTGATGAAAAAAATCCAAAAATCATTTCAGATTTACTACAACCTAATTCTTCAAAAATATTAAAATATAAAGTAATACCACCAATAATAGGATGCACTAAATTTAATATCTATATTTTTAATAATTATAATTATGACAAAAGTCTTAAAAATAATTTAGAAAATACTAATAATTATAAAATTGAAGAAATAGAATTAGATACTATTAAAACACTAAATTCTATATTTCAAACTAAAAGACATCAATTACCATTATTTGGAGTTAACTCTTTACCAGTTTACTTCTTTAATAACATTATAAGAATATTATAAATATTTTTATATATAAATTTTTTAAAAAGTAATTTTATGAACTCTAAATATATACAAAATATAAAAATGTTTTTTAAAGACATTAATAATAAAGATCTAACTAAACAACAATTTGAAAATAAAAAAGTTGAATTTGCAAAAAAATATCATTTAAAAAAATTACCTTTAACTTCAGATATTTTAAATTCAATAACTACTACAAATATACCTTCTTTTTTAGTTACTAAACCATCTAGAACAAAATCTGGAGTTACAGTTATTGCAATAATGATTAAACCTCATCATTGTCCTGGCAAGTGTATATACTGTCCAAATTCAAAAAAAGCACCTAAGAGTTACACTGGTTTTGAACCTGCGGCTATGAGAGCTATAAGAAATAATTTTGATGCTTATAAACAAATTAAAGATAGATTAAAACAATTCACTTCTATAGGACACCCAACTAATAAATTAGAAGTAATTATTATGGGGGGTACGTTTCCTGCAACTACTCAAAATTATCAAAATAAATTTATTACAGATATGTACCAAGCAATTACAGATAGTAAAAGCAAAAATTTAGAATTTCTTAAAAAAAAAGCAATGTACTCTGAAAAAAGAATTGTTGGTCTAACTTTTGAAACTAGACCAGATTATTGTGATGATAAAATAATCACACAATTTTTAAATTATGGTGGTACTAGAGTTGAAATTGGAGTTCAAATTGCTGATGATAAAGTACTAAAATTTGTAGACAGAGGTCATGGAATTAAAGAAATTATAGATACAACTAGAAATCTTAAAGATGCTGGTTTTAAAGTATTATATCATGTTATGCTAGGTTTACCTAGTAGTAATTATAAAAATGATTTGAAAAGATTTAAAGAATTATTTGCAAATCCAGATTATTGCCCTGATATGCTAAAAATTTATCCTTGTTTAGTAACTAAAGATACTATTATAGAAAAAATGTTATATAAGGGTGAATACACACCTTATGATACTAATATAGCTATTAAATTAATAGCAGATATGAAAGAATTTGTACCTAAATGGGTTAGAATAATGAGAATACAAAGAGATATACCTACAACCCAAATAATAGCTGGAGTTTATAAAAGTAATTTAAGACAATTAGTTGAAAAAGAACTTATAAGTAGAAATAAAAAGTGTAATTGTATTAGATGTTCTGAACCTAGAGATAAAGATGTAGATATAAAAGATTATAAAATTAAAAAAATTAAATATTCTGCTTCTAAAGGTACAGAATATTTTATATATGCAGAAAAAGAAAATTATCTTTTAGGGTTTATTAGGTTAAGATTCCCTTATCAACCATTTATTAAAGAAATTAATAATAAAACTACACTAGTTAGAGAATTACACGTTTATGGCCAAAGCACAAAATTTAAAAGTAAAAATATACAACATACTGGAATTGGTAAAAAACTTTTAAAAATAGCTGAAGAAATAAGTTTAAAAAATGATTTCAATAAAATGTCTGTTATTAGTGGAATTGGTGTTAGAGAATATTATAAAAAACAAGGATATTATTTAGATAATAATTATATGAGCAAAACACTACTTAAAAAATAAATGTTGAGAAATCATGACTATAAATATAAAAGATACTTTAGTTAAAAGTTTAGAAGAAAACCCTCAATTATACAAAATTTTTAATTCTAAAGACTACATTTTAGTTTTAGAAGAATTTTATTGTAAAAAAAACTTAAATATTGAAGATTTACAAAGAAACATAAATATAAAAAAATATGCTATATTATATAATATATTAGATAGCCTAATAAGAGAAAAATTAATTAAAAAAATTAAAGTAGATAATAATGATATTTACTTTATTACAGATACTGGTAAAAAAATAATAGAGTTATATAAAAAAACAAAAGAAGAATTTAAACTATAAAAAAATAATGGTGATATAAAATGAATGTTTTCTTAGGTGTTTTAAGTACTGGAAAAGGTACTTGGGGACAAGTAGCACACATAATTGACAATAAAGACTATGATAAAGTGTATTTAGTTTCTAATGAATGGGCACAAGATAAATTTAATTGTACCAAAACTATTAACTGGATAATAATAGATCCTAGAAAAGGCTTTAGTGAAATCATGGATGATTTAGAAAAACAATGGCCTACTGATATTCAAGAAATTGATTTAAATATACATTCTGGCAGTGGTAAAGAACATAGTGCAATATTAGCTTTATTAAATCAAAAAAAAGTAAAATATAGTATTATAACAATAAATGCTGAAGGTATACAAAAATATTAAATAATTAATTATGAAAAGGTGTTACTATAAACACCTCATAGTTACAATCATAATAGTTTTAATCTATCTAAGTGGGTGTTTAGATAAACTTTCAACTTATGAAAAACAAGATTGTATTACAGCTACACATTATGCAGAAACTTCAATACCTATTTGTAGTTCTCAAAAAAATTGCTATAAAAAATTAGAAACTCTTTCTTTTAATAGTTCTAATAAATTACCTACTAACATTAGTAACAAATTAGAATTTTATAAAAATAATATTAGTTCAAGTATATTCTATTTTAATAACAGTAAAGAACTATTAAATAAAATTAATAAAAACTGTAAAAATAACAAATTTGATATTGAACTTATTGATAATATTAATGATCTTTTTTTTAATATATCTCAGGTTTTTAGCTATTTAGATAAAGGTAATGAAAACACAATAAATATTTTAAAAGATTATGCAATATATTTTAAAAATCAAGATATTTATGAAATTAGTGAAGAAGAATTATATTCTGATTTTATTGAAATTAATAATAATATAAATGAACTTCAAAAGGAAGATATAGAAAACAACAGTTATGTTTCTTATATGAAACAAGACTCCAAAGAAATTAATATATTTGCTAAACAATTAGGTTTTAAAAAAACCTACCTTTCAAAGGTAAATTATATTGATCTTTATAGTTATTATTTTGATTTAACTACAGATCCTCAAGAAAGATTATTAGTTCCAAAAAGTGGACTTTCTTCTACATACATAATTTCTTTTGTATCTAAATTAGAAAGTATTAGTAAAGCTAATAAAAAATTAAAAACTCTTAATTCTTATGATTTATATTTACTATACGATAGAATGTTTGGCTTTAATAATTCAACTTTAATTAAATTTAAAATATTGAATAATAAAATTATTCTAGATTATGATATTATTTTAGATAAAATAATTGAACTTGAAAACTATGGTAGAGATAATTATAATTATATAGATGATTCTAAAAAAAGCGTTTTTATTAAAAACAAATATAATTATTTACATAATAATCTTAGTTTCGGAAAATATTTATCAACACTAAAAACAATTAAAAACAATATAGAATATAATAAACTAAATCTTGAAAATCAACAAATAATAAATAATGATAAAATAAAAGAATGTGAAGATATAGTTTTAGATTATAAAAATACAGAAAATATATATTTAAAAAGCTTAATTGAAAAATATACTATTGAAGATAATTTACTTCTAAAAATAGAGCTGTGTAATAAAATAAAAGATAATCTAAATTATGAAGATTGTACAAATATAATTAGTCAGCTAGTACTTTTGGATATTTCTGAATTAGAAAATATCGATTTTATAAATTTAGAAGATATCAATTCCATACAATGTAATAATATATTAGGAAATATCAATTACTTTTTAGTAAATAATTCAAAAATTAAATATTTAAATAACATCTGTAAAAACAATTTGTTTCTAATTTCAGAAAGTAAAAAAATTGAAGATGATTCTAATTTAAGAATTATAAACTTAGAATCTAGAGTTATTGAAATTAAAAACCTACAAAATTATCTAAAAATACAAAATATAGATCTTTTAATTCAAGAAAGTTTGGAAGTCAATACAGAAATTAAAGAAATTAATAAAAATAAATTAGAAAATAGTATTTCTGAAAATCAGATAATTAGATATATAAATAACAACTACTATTTAGAATTAGAAAGTGTTTTTGATTATAAAATATATGATTTAGAAACAACTCATAACTTTGAAGATATTACTTCTAATGATGAATTACTTAATATTAGAAATAAATATTTCACTGTAAGTTACCTAAATAATGGTTTAAATTACTTTTTAGTAAATTATAACAATGTTCAAAATATATTTGAAAAGATTTTATTGTTAAATTTAGACAAATCACTTTTAGAAATAAATATAGAAAATACAATTACAGGTATAGAAGATATATACTATATTGGTAGTGGCGAACTAATCGATAATACCAATTTTATTGATAGCAACGGATACTTACATTATACAACTAATAAAAATAACAAAATATTAGTTCTTAAAAAAATTCTAAATAAAGAAATTACTAATTTAGAATTTATAGAATTATCAGAAAATAAATTTATTAAAAAAGAAATTATAACTATAGAAAACATAACTAATAAAGATATTGATCAAATATTATATTTTAAAGATTTAGATTTAAATGAAGCTTTATTAATAAAATATAATTCTAAAGATTTAGATTATGATATAATTAATGATTACATTACTTTTAATATCACTTTAGAACCTTATGATTTAAAATATTATGAAGTGTTAGCACTTAAAGATAAAACAACTGTTTTTGAAGAAATACAATTTATAATTAATACTTTAAATAGCCTGAAAAATTCTATTTTTGAAGATATTTCTAATGAAGCTAATGATATAAATATAGTTTTTAAAAATTTAGAAGACTATACAATTACAGAAATACAAGAAATTTATATTTTATCTATAGATATTTTCGAATTAGAGGAATTAGAGTTAAATAATATAAATCTAGAAAATTTATATAATCTTAAAATAAATGTTGTTGAAAGCTATAATTTAAATTCAGAAGAACTTGAAGAACTAGATGAAATAGATTCTAAAAAATATGATAACATAAATTGGAGTTATAATCAATTAATAGACTTAGAAGAAAGAATATTACAAAGATTAATAATTCAAGAAGATATTGATGTTAATGATATTGACAGTTTATTTTTAGATAATATTAATTTGATTGAAGATTATAATATCACAAATTCAACTATAGATAATATAATTAATAAATTTAAAAATTCAGAAGATTTAATTGAAAAAAAGAAATTACTTGAAAAAATAGATTCTGAAATAAATAAAGAATTAAAAATTAATTTAGACTTAATTTATAATTTAATTATTACCTTCGATAATATTGATTGGGATGAATTTAATTTAAATTTAGAAATATTAAATTTGCAATATGAAAATATTGATTTATTAGATCTTTATTCTGTAAATTATTATCCTAAAATTAATCAATATGATATTGATAGAATTTCTAAAAAAATTAAAGATGTTAATACTAAAACTTTTAAAAATAAAATTACCAATTTTAAAACACAATATAATAACAATAATTTAGAACTTGCAAATAATATATTCAATAAAACTAATGTTATAAAATTAGATGATTTTATAGTAGAAGTAGAATTAGTAAATGATTACATAACAGAACTTAAAAATTATACTTTACAATTAATTAAAAATGATGATTCAAAATTAAATATAGATACAATTAATTTAGCTCAAGAAAAATATGAAAATAAAAGATATTTTGAGGCAATATTTCTACTTAAAAAAGGAAATTCAAAACTTAATGGTGCTAATAATACTAGTAATTTATTACAAAATATCATTATTATAATTATATTTGGGATCTTATTTCTAATATATTTATATTTTAATAAAAATAAGAAAAAAATAAACTATAAAGAAAGAAAACAAAAAGTCATAAGACATTATTAGTTTTTTAAAATAAGTTTTTAAAATATTCTATATGTATATATATAAATATTAGTAATAAATTGAGAAAATATGAAATATAAATACATAATAGTTTTATTTTTAATAATAATTACATTTAGTGTATGTGATAACCTTAATGCAGAAGTTATTGATGAAAAATCATTTTATGATTTAGATTTTGATAATTTTGTAGTATTAAAAGATCAAAATATATGTCAAGAAATTATCATTAAAGATTTAGCAAGTTCTAAAAATTCAAAAACAATATTACAATTAAATATTGAAAATTATATCTATTCTAGTGATGGATTAGAAATTGATGTGTATTTAAATAATTTAAAAGAAAAAGAATTAAAAAATAAAGAAATTATTAAAAAAAATATAATTGAATTGTATAATTTTAAGAAAAATGAAACTAACACTCTTAAAATTTGTGTGGATAATTCATTTCTTCCAAAAATCATATTTTCTAAAAAAAGTATAGTTGGAAATTATTTATTAGCAGAAATTCTACAAACTAATTTTAAACAAATTATACCTTCTACAATAGAGAGTGATTCGTTAATACCTATAGAAATAATTGTTAAAAACACAGGCTTTGCACCAATAAATATAGAATTAGATAATGCTAATAGTAAATATCTTAAAAATGTAGATTTAGAAAATGTTTCAGGACAAACACAATATGAAGGAGTTATAGATAGCAAAGATACAATTAAACTAAAATATTTTATTAAAACAGGCTTAAATACAAAGTTTATATCTCCAAGAGCTGTATTAAAATACATAACAGAATTTGGAGAAAAAAAAGAGTTAAAAACAGATTTAATAGTTATAAATACAATTAATAAACAATCTAAATTAGAAGCATATGTAGATATTCCTAGAGAAATTATAAATAATGAGGAAATAAAAGGAAAAATTATTCTTAAAAATAATTCTGAAGATAATATTAAAGAAGTTTATATAGAACCAAATACAGAATTATATCTTGAATTTAATAATAAAGATATTATTAAAATATCCAAAAAAGATATTATTGAAGTTCCTTTTACAATAAAAAGTTTTAATACAGGTGATTATAAATTAAGTTTTAACTATGTTTATGATGTTGAAAATGATTTAAACAAACATACTTTAGGTTCCGAATTATTAACTATTAATTCAAAAAACAAAAGTAACTACCTTTCAGAAATAATAGGATCTTTAATTTTAGTATTTATAATAATTTATATTTGGGCTTTCAAATTTTAAAATTATATAAAAAGTGTTAAATAATTCTTTTAAACAATTTATCTAAATCTTTTCTAGAATATACTAAAATTGCAGGTCTTCCATGAGCACAAATAGTTTTATCTTTACATTGATTTAAATCTATTATTAATTTTTTTTGTTCTGGTAAACTTAATTCTTGATTTGCTTTTATTGAAGATTTACAACTAACTAATTTTATAATTTTATCCTTAACTTTATTAAAATTTTCTTTAGGATTTGTTTTTAAATTATTTATTACATCTATAAAAAAAGGTTCTTCAAAATAATATTTTAAAAATACAGGTATAGAATTTAAAACAACTCTATTTTCTTTTAGAATATATTCAAAACCAATTTCTTTCATTAAATTAAAATTTACCTCTAAAAAAGAAATTTGCTCTTCATTTAAATTAGATATAATTTTAGGTTGAATTAAATTTTGTGAATCTATTTGTTTATTAAGACTTATTCTGTTATGTTCTAAATTTATTCTTTCTGCAGCTGCATGTTGATCAATAATTAAAAAATGATTTTCACATTCACACAAAATAAAGGTTTTAAATAATTGCCCTTTAATTGAAATTATTTTATAATTATCAAAAAACAAATCGTTACTAATAATATTTGAAAAATTAATTTCAGTATTATTATTAATATATTGATGATTATTAAAATTATTATTAGCTAAAGATTTAGAATTATAATCAGATTTAATTTTAGAATCTGAAAAGTTATTATTACTAGCAGAGTTATTTTGAAATTTGGTTTGAAATAATTTTTCATTATTATTAAAATTAATTTTATTTTGAGATTCTAAAAAATTAGTAATTACTTTACTTATTTCTTTTTCTATTTCTGAATAAAGTAATATTTCATTTTCTAATTTTATAATCTTTTTCTTTGGGTGTACATTTATATCTATAGTTTTAGGGTTAATTTCTAAAAAAAACACAAAAAATGGCTTTTGTTGAATCATTAAATAGTCTCTATAACAATTAGTTACTATTTTTTGCAATTTAGGGATATAAACACATCTATTATTTACAAAAATAAATACTTGTGGATAATAAAAATAATTAGTTGGCTTTCCAATAATTCCTTTTAATTTAAATAAAGAATTATTTATATCAATATTTATAATTTTATTTTTTAAATCAGAACCAAAAACTTGTAGATATCTTTGTTCTTGTGTTGTTTTTACAAATATTTCTTTCTTTCTTTCTGAATTAAAAATAAATTTTATATTTGGGTTTTTTAAAACAGAACTTAAAAAAACATTATGAATTTTAGAAAATTCAGTATTTTTTGAATTTAAAAATTTTTTCCTTACTGGTACATTATAAAATAAATCTTTAACAATAATAGTAGTTCCTTTTGTAGCACTTGTATCTTCTATAATATTATTTTCCAAAATACTTGCTTTGCCAGAATCATCTATAGAAGTAATTATTTTTAATTTAGAAACTGCGTTTATTGTTGAAAGAGCTTCACCTCTAAAACCAAAACTATTAATAGAATAAAGATCATCAATTTTATTTATTTTACTAGTAGTATATTTATCTAAACATATTTCTAAATCATCTTTATTTATACCAGTACCATTATCTTTAATTTCAATTAAATCTACACCTGAATTTTTAACATTTAAAGTGATATTATCTGCTTTTGCATCAATAGAATTTTCAACTAATTCTTTTATAATATCTGCAGGACATTCTATTACTTCTCCAGCACTTATTAAATTAATTGTATTATCATCAAGTTTTTTTATTTTATTCATAATATCTTTATTATATAATTAATATTCAAATAGATTTTTTTGTTCTTTTTTATAAATAGATTTAGGCTTTTCTTCTTTTTCTGAATCTATATTAATGTTAGTTTCTGAAGATAAAATAATATCACCAGGAGTTTTTAGAAAAGAATCATTTTCTAAATCTTTTTGAATATTCAAAGCTCTATTAATTACAGTATTATTAATACCTGCTAATTTTGCAACTTGTATACCATAACTTTTGTTAATACCACCAATTTGTAATTTGTGAAAGAAATGAATACTATCTCCTTCTTCTTTAGCAGTAACATGATAATTTAATATTCCTTTATATATTTCTTGCATTTTATTAAGTGTGTGATAGTGGGTTGCAACTAGTGTTTTACAAGCTATATCTTCATTAAGGTATTCGATGATAGCCCATGCAAGACTTATCCCATCATAGCTACTTGTGCCTCTTCCAACTTCATCTAATATTACTAAGCTATTTTGAGTTGTATTATTTAAAATATAAGCAACTTCAGACATTTCTACTAAAAAAGTACTTTGGCCATGTAATATATCATCACTAGCTCCAACTCTTGTAAAAACACCATCTATTTTCCCAATTTTAGAATATTTTGCTGGAACAAAAGAGCCAATGTGTGCTAATATAACTGAAAGACAAACACTTCTCATATAACTACTTTTTCCAGCCATATTTGGACCGGTAATTACCATAGTTTTATTAATATTATTTAAAGAACAGTCATTAGGTATAAAATCAATTAATTGTTCTATAATTGGGTGTCTTAATTCTTTAAAAATAAGATCATTTGAATCATCTATTATAGGTTTATAATAATCATTATCATTAGTTGATTTTGCATAAGAATAATAAGTATCTAATAAACCTATTAATTTTGAACTTTCTTGAACATCTTTTTGATATTTTAATATATTTTTACAAACTATATTAAAGATATTATATTCTAATTCAATTCTTTTTTCTTTAGAATTAAGAATTATATTTTCTTTTTCACTTAATTCTTTTGTAGTGTATCTTTCAGAATTAACAAGTGTTTGTTTTCTTTCAAAATAATCAGGAACATTATTAGAAAAAGTTTTTGGAATTTCTATATAATATCCAAATATTTTATTAAATTTTAATCTTAAAGATTTTATATTTGTTTCAGCTTTTAATTTAGATTCATATTCAGAGATCCAATTATTTATATTTTGATGAATATTAATTAATTCATTAATTTCTTTAGAATAAGTTGATTTAATAAATTTACCCTCTCTAACACTAAAAGGAGGCTCATCAACTATAGAATCATTAATTAAATTAAAAATATCTTTTAAATCTTTAAGATTATTTTTTATAAATATTAGTGATTTTGAATTACAATATTTTAATATGTTTTTTAAATTAGGTATTACTTTTATACTTTGTTTTAAAGATATTAAATCTCTTGGATTAGCATTACCAAATCCAATCTTACTAATAATTTTATCAATATCTCCGATATATGAAAGATTATTTTTTAATTCTTCTAATAAAAAAACATCTTTAGAAATTTCATCAACAGTAATATAAATTTCATTTAGTTTATCTTTATTAGTTATAGGGTGTAATAAATTAAAATATAAACTTCTATAACCCATAGCAGTTATAGTTTTATTAATTAAATAAAATAAACTGTTTTTTACAGAATTATTTTTTAAATTACTTACTAATTCTAAATTTCTAACAGTTTTTCTATCTAGTTTTAAATATTGACTATAATCATATTCTTTTATATTTTGAATATAATTAATATCAGAAAATTGTGTTTTTTTAATATATTCTAAAGCATTATAAGCAGAAATTACTTTTTCAGTTTTATTTTCTAATCCAAATACTTCTAAACTTTCAATATTAAAATGTTCTTTTAATTTAAAATAAGAAATATCATAATCTAGGTTTTCAGAATAATTTATTATAACATTATTGAGATATTTTTTTAAAGCTTCTATATATTTATAGTTTTTAAGAATATTTTTACTTAAAAGTAATTCTTTAGGTTTTATTAATAATAATTCATCTAATAAATTATTAAAAGAAAAACATTCTCCACATTTAAATTCACCAGTAGTAATATCAATAATAGAAAAACCATATGTATCTTTTAATTTACAAATAGAACATAAAAAATTGTTTTCATAATCTTCAGAAAATAAAGTTGAAGGAGTAATTACTCTAGTTACAGCTCTTTTTACTAATCCTTTTGCTTTTTTTGGATCTTCTATTTGTTCACAAATAACTACTTTTTTACCAGCTCTGATTAATTTAGTAATATAAGGATCAATAGAATGATAGGGTACTCCTGCTAAAGGAGCACAAGTTTCACCTTTACCTCTTTTAGTTAAAGTGATATTTAAAATTTTAGAAGCAGTTATAGCATCATCGTAAAACATTTCATAAAAATCGCCAGCTCTAAATAACAAAATACCTTCTGGATACTTTTTTTTAGTATCAACATATTGTTTCATCATAGGTGTTAAATTAGAGCTATTCATAATATATCAATATTATTTAATTTTGAGAATGAGATCGGCGGGATTTGAACCCGCGACACATAGGTCTTCAGCCTATTGCTCTCCCAGACTGAGCTACGATCTCTTAATTTTTATGAGCTCGGTGGGATTTGAACCCACGACACCAAGGTTAAGAGCCTTGTGCTCTAGCCAGGCTGAGCTACGAGCCCTTAACAGTTGTCTGGGCTAACTAAATTTAATTTGATATATGAACTCAGGGGGATTCGAACCCCCGACACCTGGGTTAAAAGCCCAGTGCTCTAGCCAGGCTGAGCTATGAGTCCAAAAAAAGGCTATATATAAATATTATAATAACAATCTATATAAAAAAATAAGCTTTTATAAAATATATATGACTCAAAACATTTATAAACTTTCTATTTTAAAATTAGATCATAGACCTTTTAGAGATAAAAGAATAACAACTCATTGTGCTTTAGTAACTAGAAGCTTTGGTGCTAAAAATTTTTATTTTTCAGGTGTTGATGATAATAATTTAAAAAATGGTGTAAACGACATTACTAATAAATGGGGTGGACCTTTCAATATAGATTATATTGAGGATCCATTAAATTTTGTTATTAAAAAAAAAGAAGAAAAATATATTATAATACATCTAACAATGTATGGAATTAATTTATTTACAGAAATAAATAATCTTAAAGAAAAAATAATTAATAAAAATACACTCATTATTGTAGGTGGCCCTAAAGTACCTAAAGAATACTATCAATTAGCAGATTATAATATTGCAATAGGTAATCAACCACATAGTGAAATATCAGCAATATCTTTAATATTATATTTATTAAACCCTAAATTTATAGAAAATAATGAATTTAAAAATAAAAAAATAGAAATAATGCCAAATAATAATTATAAAAATATAAAAAACATTTAAAATAAGATTTATACTAAATATTATTAGGAATAAATTATTTTTGTTTGAGGTAGATTATATTTGAGTGTAAATAAATTGAAAAAAGAATTATTTGACAATAAAGAAACATTAAATTTTTTAGAAAAAATTGCAGGAGATTTAGCTCCAGAAATTATTAAACTTTATAAGGCAGAAACAGCTTATTCTCCAGAACAAATATCTATTAAATTAAATGAAAAAATAACAAATGTTAGATCTACATTAAACAGTTTACATTATAGAGGTATTGCTTGTTATAAAAAAAAGAAAAATAAAAATAACATGTATGAATTCTATTGGGGTATAAAATTTAGAAAAGTTCTTGAATTAGTTATAGAACAAGAATCTGAAAATTTTAAAAAAGCAGATAATATGATATTAGACAAAAAAGATAGAGACTATTTTAATTGTCCAAAAAATTGTATAGAAGTACCTTTTGAAATTGCAGCAGCTTATAATTTTAAATGTCCAAATTGTAATAGTACTTTAAAATTAATAAATAATAAAAATAAAATTACTAGTTTAAAAAGAAAAAAAACTAAAATTCAAAAAAATATAACTAGATTAAATGAAATTTTAAATAAAATAGTAGATCATAGTAGAGGATATATTTGTGATTAATTTAACATCTTATTTTAAATCTTTTTATATATTATATATTTAATAAAGGTTACTAGTTCTAAAATTTTCTTTAATTATTTTAGCGAGATGGGGCAGTCAGGAGTGCCCGTCGGGCTCATAACCCGAAGGTCGTAGGTTCAAATCCTACTCTCGCTATAAATTACTATTTTTTTGTTTAATAAATAAATATGTTTATAGTAATTATTACAAATTTGTAACTATTATTGGACATATTTAAATTATATTAATTAAATAAATATAAACTTAAAAAGGCTTTTAATTTAGTTATAATAACTTTAAATTACATTTTTAAACAATTTATATCTATTTAGTACTTAAAATGTAAAAATAAGCTAATTTCATCTTTTAAAAACCTATTTATAGAAACTTTCTTTAGTAATTACCAATTAATTTACACTAAAAATTAACAATTTATTTATAAATAAATCTCACTTATACATAAGGTATTTGAATTTGTTTAAAATAATGTGTAATTATAGTAATTACCAACTTATAATATATATAATTACGGTAATTACAAATCTATTTAAAATAATTACGGTAATTACTTATTATATGAAAAACATATTTAGGAAAAGTCTAAAAATAATTTACAATAAATTAAAAAAATATTTTAATGATGATACTAAAAGTAATCATTTAAATAATAATGATAATAATTTGCATTTAAATATTATTAAACAAGATCATAAGAATATAATAGATGTACAACCAAAATCTAACAATAATAACAAAAATAATTGTAATAATAATTTAATTATAAACAAAGAAAAAGATCTTATTCTTAAAAATAATTTTATTTCTGAAGAAAAAAAAGATATATCTAAAATATATACTGTTGAAGATATAAAAAATAAATTAAAAACAATTTGGGATATTTTAAAAATAAATGACAATACTCAAGCTGAACATTTATTAAAATCAATACCATCAGATCAATGGGTTACTATGGATGAAATAAAAAAGAAAATAACATTAGAATTTAATATAGAATATAAAAATGAAAAAAGTTTATATCCTTATTTAAAAACATTAGTAGATATAAATTTAATTAAAATTAATAATACTGGTAAAAAAAGATCTTGGAAAAAAAATATAATTATATTAGAATAATAAAGTAATTACTAGTTATTACTTAGTAATTACTAAATATTATTAATTTTTTGTTTTAAAAGTAAATAGTTGTTATAAAAATTACTTAATTCTACAGAATACTTTTTGGATTTTAAAAACCATTCTAAATTAATAATTTCATTTATTTTTTGTAATAAATAAGATGTATATTTTATATTAATATTATTATCTTTTAATATACTGTTTAAAGATGTATTAATATTAATAATTGTATTATCATTTGAAATAATATCTATATTATTTATATATTTTTCTAAACTTAAAGTTATACTTTTAGCATCAATTTCTATATTA
Organism: uncultured archaeon; assembly: GCA_964468895.1. GTDB lineage: Archaea > Iainarchaeota > Iainarchaeia > Iainarchaeales > CSSED10-239 > CSSED10-239. The sequence continues at coordinate 36,974 of CAYXWT010000001.1, forward strand.
TTAATTTCTGTATTAACTTTCCAGTTACCTTTATCTTTCCATTTATGTGTTGGATTTATACCTGTTTCAAAAAAGTCTATTAATTTTTGTTCTTGTCCTACAGGTAATATAATTGAATTTTTACCAGGTCTTATATAAGGTATATCTGAAATTACACCTTTTCTAAAATATATGTATACTTTATTATTTTTTTTAGTTACATTTTGATGATATCCATATATAGATCTAAATACTTTTTGATATAAATAAGAAGAATGTTTAATATTATCTTCAAAAATAAATTTATATTTTAAATATTTACATAATATTTTTTCCAAATAAGACACCCCATAGTTCTTGTAATAAACATATAATATAATAAATAATTTAATTATGTATAATTATAATTTATATATATAATATAAAGATAATAAGTTATATAAATAGAATCTTTTATAAAGAAATAGATTATAAATTAAAATAATGATAGAATAAAGAAAAAAAAATAGATTATAAATTATCTAGATTTAGTATATTTACTTCTATATCCTATGTATTTTTTTCTAATATTAGATTTAGGATCTTTTTTTTCTTCTTTTTCTTCTATTTTAGCTTTACGTTTATTAGAAATAGGTATATTTCCAGAGTTAATTAATATTATATCATCTGCAGATATAACTTTTTTATAAGGTATACTATGTTCTGTAATTATTTTTTTAGCTTCTTGTTTAGAGTTTACTTTTAATGGTTGAGTAGTTATTGTTTCTATTACACCTTGTTCTAAATTAACAACTAAATCAAAAACTTTACCTCTATAAGTTGCATTTGTTTCATAGATATCCATTCCAAATAATTTTGAAATTCTAATAGCCATTTTAATTCCTCCAATATAGAATTATTATAAATTTTTTTAAAATATATTTTGTTATTTTTATTAGTATTATATAGAAAAGATTAATCGAACTTTTTATAAACCTTACCTTTTAGTTTTATGAATATTTTATAAAAAACATAATTTTTTATTTAAATTTAATTATTTTAATAATTAATACAGGATGTGAGGGGTGTAAGTGTAATTTTTAAAATATTAATTCAAATATATTTAAAAATCTTTTATTAGATAACTTATTAGATTAAATATGAAATTTATTAATAATCTAATAATGAAAAAAAGAAATAAAACTATAGGTAAATTAAAAGTAAAA
>CAYXWT010000001.1:38257-40754 GCA_964468895.1 uncultured archaeon
AATAATTGTTGTATATATCTTATATTAACATCATTTTCTAATAAATTAGTTGCAAAAGAATGTCTAAGAGTATGAGGACTAACTTTTTTAGTAATATTAGCTAATTTAGATGATTCTTTTATAAACTTTTGAATAGTATCTACAGATAATTTATTACCTTTAGATGAACAAAATAAGTATTCTGAATTTACTATTTTTGTTCTTTTTTCTAAATATTTGACATATTCTTTAATCCATTTTTTAGATAAAATAATTAATCTATCTTTATTTCCTTTTCCACTAATTACCCTACCAGTATTTTCTAAAAAATTAAGATTACTTATTTTCATATCAGTACATTCAGAAACTCTTACACCACTAGAAAACATAAATTCAATAATTAATTTATTTCTTTTTAATTTTGTATTTTCTACTAAATCTTTAATTTCTTTTAAAGTTAAAACTATAGGTATTTTTTTAGGTTTTCTAGGTAGTTTAATATCTATTTTTATATTTAATTTTAAATATTCATTAAAAAAATGTTTTAAAGATGATAATATTAAAGATAAGGAATTAATAGAAATCTTTTTATCTTTTTTTAAATAAGATAAATAATTAATTATATCTTCATTATTTATGAATTTTAGGTTTTTATTAATATATTTAGAAAATAAAGATAGATATAATGAATAAATATCTATAGTTTTTTGACTATAACCTTCTATATTTAGTTCATTTTTAAATTTTTCAATTAGTTTATTATTATTTTCTAATATTTCAATATTATTACTCATCTATTATAATATATTATAAATTATTTTATAACCTTATTTATTTAGATCTTAAATATACATAATTTATTGTTAATTAATCAAACATTTTGATTAGTAAAAGTTCTTAACTTATAAAAATTAATATCTAATAATTATTAAAACTAGGTTAATGTTATATACTTAATACCAAAATTATGTTTAATAAATCTGTAATATCATTATTTATCTAAGGGTTTGTATTTCAAACGTAGTTGTATTTAAAACCAACAAACTACTATTATATACTTAAACATTATTTAGCGTTGTATTCTAAAAATAAGTGAATAAATATGATTAGTTATTAATACTAAAAAAATAATAAGTAGAAAAAATAAATTAATAGATTATAATATTTATAAAATTAAATTAGCTGTACTTAAAGCTTTAGATGCTATTAATAATCCAGATATGGATTTAGCTCAAAGAATTACTAATAAAATTGATAAATTATTAAATATAAATTTTTTTAGTAAAAATGAATTTCCTACAATAGATAATATTCAAGATATTATTGAAGATATTTTAATAAAAGAAGGATATACTAAATTAGTTAAAGCATATGTAATTTATAGAAAACAACATGATGATCTTAGAAAACTATCTAAATTAGTAGATTCTATTGAAGCTGTTGAAAGTTATATTACTTCTTCTGATTGGAGAGTAAAAGAAAATAGTAATATGGATTATTCTCTTCAAGGTTTAAATAACTATTTAGCAACTAGATTAATTTCAGATTATTGGATTAGAAAAATATATCCTCCTGAAATAAGAGATGTACATTATAAAAGACAACTTCATATTCATGATCTTTCTACCCTTGGGGCTTATTGTGTTGGTTGGGACTTAGAACAATTGTTATTAAGTGGTTTTAGAGGTGCTCCTGGGAAGATAGTTTGTTCACCACCTAAACATTTATCAACTGCACTAGGTCAAATAGTTAATTTCATATACACTCTTCAAGGTGAAGCTGCTGGAGCTCAAGCTTTTAGTAATTTTGACACTTTACTTGCTCCTTTTATTTATTATGATAAATTGAGTGAAAACGAAGTAAAAAAAGAACTTGAAAAATTTATGTTTAATATGAATGTTCCAACAAGAGTAGGTTTTCAATGTTTAAGTGAAGATACAGAAATATTAACTAATAATGGTTGGAAAGAACATAATAACATTACTTATGAAGATAAAGTTGCAAGTTTTAATATAAACAAAAAAAATATAGAATATCTTAAAATTAATAATATATTTTCAAAAGAATATAATGGTATTATGTATTCTTTAAAAAATAGAGATTCTGATCAATTAATTTCTCCAGAACATAGAGTTGTAAGAAAATTACATAATAATCTTGATAGCTATATTTTACAACCTATTGAAGATGTTTTAAAAAACACAAAAAATATAATTATTCCTAAAAATACATTAGGTAATATAAATGGTAAAAGTATTAATGATAATTTAATAAAATTAATAGCGTGGGTTATTTCTGAAGGTAGTGTAGATAAGACTGGAAGAGGTACTGGAAGAGTCACTATTTATCAATCTAAAATTAAAAATTTAAAAAATTATAACCATATTTTAAAATTATTAGATTATTTTAAATTAAAATATACTATTAATGATCAAAAAGGTTTAGGTGATATTTGTAAAGTTATTAGATTAGATAGTAATTCATCTAAATTTATATATAAAATATTTAAATCTAATAA
>CAYXWT010000001.1:40854-50822 GCA_964468895.1 uncultured archaeon
TTAATAGCTAGAAGAAATAAAAAATGTTTTATTACAGGTAATACACCATTTTCAAATATAACTTTAGATTTAACAATACCTTCAACTTTTAAAGATAAACCAGTTATAATTGGAGGTAAAGTTCAAGATAAAATATATGGTGATTTTACTAAAGAAGTAGAATTATTTAATAAATGTTTATTAGAAGTTTATGAAGATGGTGATGCAAATAAAGCTGTTTTTACTTTTCCTATACCAACAATAAATATTACTAAAGATTTTAATTGGGATAGTATACTAGCAGATAAAGTTTTAGATATAACTTCTAAATATGGTACACCTTCTTTTTGTAATTATGTAAATTCAGATCTTAATCCAGAAGATGCAAGAAGTATGTGTTGTAGATTAAGATTAGATAATAGAGAACTACATAAAAGAGGTGGTGGTTTATTTGGTTCAAGCCCACTTACTGGTTCTATAGGTGTAGTTACTATTAATATGGGTCAATTAGGTTATCTTTCTAAAGATGAAAATGATTTTTTAGAAAGATTAAGTCACTTGATGGATATAGCTAAAAATTCTTTAGAAATTAAAAGAAAAATTATTGAAAAATATACTGATGATGGATTATATCCTTATTCTAAATATAATTTAAGAAATATTAAAAAAAGATTTGGTACTTATTGGCAAAATCATTTTTCTACTATAGGTTTATTAGGTATGAATGAAGCTTTATTGAATTTATTTGGTTATGATTTAACTTCTAAAGATGGAGAAAAGTTTACTTTAAAAACCTTAGATTTTATGAGAGATAAAATGTTAAAATATCAAGAAGAAACAGGTAATTTGTTTAATTTAGAAGCAACTCCTGCAGAAAGTACTACTTATAAATTTGCAAGATATGATAAAGAACATTATCCAGATATAATTGTTGCTAACGAAAAAGAATATAGAGATGGTGCAGAACCATATTATACAAATTCAAGTCAAATGCCAGTTGGTTTTAGTGATGATGTGTTTGAAGCATTAGATATTCAAGATGATATTCAATGTAAATATACAGGTGGTACTATACTTCACATTTTTATTGGAGAAAAGAAACCAGATAAATTATCTATAAAATCATTAATTCAAAAAGTTTGTAAAAATTATAAATTACCTTATTTTACAATTAGTCCTACTTTTAGCATTTGTCCTAAACATGGTTATATATTTGGAGAACATAACTATTGTCCAAAATGTGATGATGAAATAAATTATAAAAAAGAACTTGAAAAAATAGAATTAGAAGAAAAAAATAAAATTATAAAAAATAAAAAAGAGGTTGATGATTTTGAATAGAACTGAATTGGAAGAAAAAAGAACTAAATGTGATGTTTATAGTAGAGTTGTAGGTTATGTTAGACCTGTAAGACAATGGAACTATGGTAAACAAGCAGAATTTAAAGATAGAAAATTATTTAAAATAGAATAATAATAAATAAAAATGTTTAATTTATGAACTTAAAAATAGGTTACTTACAAAAATTTTCAACATTGGATTATCCTTCTAAACTTAGTTGTATATTATTTTTAAAAGGTTGTAATTTTAGATGTGGTTTTTGTTATAATAAAAATTTTGTTTTACCAGAGTTATTAGATGAAACTCCAGATATGCCTTCAGAGGAATTTTTTAAATTTTTAGATTCTAGAAAAGGAAAGTTAGATGGTGTTGTAATAACTGGTGGTGAACCAACTATTTATGGTGAAGAACTTATAAATTTAATTAAAAAAATTAAAGAAAAAGGTTTTTTAGTAAAATTAGATTCAAATGGTTCTAATCCTAATATTCTTAAAAAAATAATTTCAAATAAATTAGTGGATTATATTGCAATGGATCTTAAACAAGTATTTCCAAAATATAATTTATTTACTAATATATCTCCAAAAGATATAGAACAATCTTTTAATATTGTTAAAAATACGAATATACTTCATGAATTTAGAATTACAACTCATCCTGAATTAAATTTAGACGATTTTAATAAAATTATAGATTTAGCAAATGGACAAAAGATTTTTGTACAGAATTTTTTAAACAAAAATACAATTAAAAATTATGATAATCCTAAAACTATATTTTCTAAATTAGATGTTAATTCTAGTAAATATATTCTTAGATAATTAGTATGTGGTATTTATGACTATTAAAGTTAAAGATAAAGATAATATATTAACAGATTTTTCTAAAGAAAAGATTACAATTCATCTATTTGAACTTATGTGTTATATAGGTGATCCTAATTTAAAATTGGCTGAAAAATTGGCTTCTACAATAAACGATAATTTATATTCCGAAAATATTTCTGAAATTACAACTAATGATTTAGAATTAATTATTAAAGAAATTTTAAAAGAAAAGCATTCTGAATTATTACAAGCATTTATTTTAAGAAAAGATGATTCTAGTAATAAATTAAATGTAGATTTAGATTTAAAATATAAATTATTACAAAATATGTTTAATTTAGATTCTTCAGATAAAGTTGATAATTATTTGTACCTTATTAGAAATAAATTAATAACTAAAGATCCTAATAATAAAAATTTGTATACTTTGATATTTAAATATATTAATGAAGGTTTATTTTATCCTTCTACTAATATTTTAGTAAATCTTAACTCTAATTCTAATAATTTATTTAGCTCTTATAATTTAAAAATACAAGATACTCTTGAAAGTATATTTTCAAAATTAAGTATGTCAGCAACTATTGAAAAAAAAACAGTTAATACTTCTATAAATTTATCTGATATAAGATCTAAAAAAGAAATTGTAAACTCAATTAATAAAAATGCTTGCGGACCTATAAAAGTAATAGATTTATTTATATCTGCACATAATTTAATAAATTATAATTCTACAATGAATTCTAATAATTTATTTTATATAAATATAGAACATCCAGATATATTTGATTTTATTAAGAAAAGTGGAGAGTCTACTAATTTTAATTTTAGTATATTGATAACTAATAGATTTATGAAAAATTTATTAGCACAAAAAGTATATAGTTTCTCACAAAATAGTAATACTAATAATAATACTGTACAAAAAAAGATGAATTTAGATAACGTTGAAGAAAAGAATTGTGATTCAAATTATATTGTAGATCCAAATGCAATAATCGATTTTTTAGCAACAAATATTTATAATTCTAATAACATAAATATTATATTTATAGATAAACTTAAAGAAAAAAGTTGTTTTTTAAATTATAAAAATACAGAAATATCTCCAATAGGTAATCAGCTCATTTTTGAAAACAATGGTTTTGTTAGTGGTGTAATAGATCTTTCTAAATTTGTAAATAAAATGGGATCTATAAGATTATTTGATTGGAATAAATTTAAAAAAGTAATTATGGATTCTATTAAATTTTTAGATAATATCATCGATATATCTTCGTTTATTGATGATAATTTTGAAAATAATATTAAAAATACAAGAAATATTTATTTGTCAATTACAGGTTTTGCAACTCTTTTAAGTAAATTAAATATACCATATAATAGTTCTGATGCTCTTTTATTTGGAGAAAAGATTTCTGAATTTATAAGTTATTATTCTAAATATAAATCTATGTTACTTTCAAAACAAAAAGGTCCATTTTTAAAATACATTAAAAGCAAGTATGATTCTATGAATTTTTCTTTTGATACTTATCCAATTCAAAAAACTTTATTTTCTGATCAGAAACTTGCAAAAAAGTTATTAGCAAATAAAGCTATTGTTGATTGGGATGAATTAAAAAATAATATTAAAAAGTATGGTATTAGAAATGCAACAACATATAGTGTTATTTTTTCAGATTTATTTAGTGTTGCTAATGATTCTACTAATTCAATTAATCCTTTAGAAAAATTAAAATATAGTTATGATATAAGTAAAACTGAATTCACAAAAATAAATTCTGATTTATTATTAAATTTAAATGATGTTGATAAAAATATTACTACTGAAGAATTAGAAGAAAAGCTAAGTCCTAATCTTAAAAAATTATTTGTAACTTATAAAGATATAAAAGCAGAGTTTTATTTAAAGTTACAACATTCTTTTGAAAAATATTGTGATGGTATTTGTAATATAAATACATATGTTACAAAGGATAATTCTATTAGTGATATTAAAAATCTTATTATAAAAAGTTATGAATATAATAACGTAGGATTTTTTCCAAAAACAAAAGTAAACTCAACTTTATTTTCAACAAATAATCCTGAATTCAGAAAAAGCTTATAATTATTTTTTAAAAATTAATGAACCATAGAATTGTCTTCTTTATTTGTTTTATCTAAACAAATGTGATTTCTTTTTTTGATTTTTGAAATCTTTTCTATAGCTTCTTTAAATTCTTTGATTGTAATTTTTGGAATTTCTATTTTGTGGTTTTTTTCATTTTGTTTTTTCTTTTTAACTATTGTTCTAATAGTTATCATTGCTGCTTCATTACAAATTGCTTCGATATCAGCACCAGAAAATTTATTTTTATTTTCTTGTTTAAATATTAATTTTGAAAGCTCTTTTATTTTTATATTTTTGTCTACATTTATTTTTTTTAAATAAACTGCAAATATTTTTTCTATTGATTTTTCATCAGGTAAAGGAATATATAGTAATTTATCAAATCTTCCAGGTCTTAAGAAAGCATCATCAATAATATCTATTCTATTAGTAGCTCCAATTATAATTACATCTTTTAATCTTGAAACGTCATCAATTTCTGTTAATAGTTGTGCTGTAACATTATTATTAGTACCACTACTTACACTTGTATTTTTACGATTACCAGTAATAGCATCAATTTCATCAAAGAAAATTATACTTGGTGCTAGTTGTCTAGCTTTTTTAAAAAGTTCTCTTATTTTTCGTTCACTTTCTCCAACCCATTTATTAAATATTTCTGGTCCTTTTACAGAAATAAAATTTGCATTAGATTCATTTGCTATAGCTTTAGCTAGAAGAGTTTTGCCAGTTCCAGAAGGTCCATAAAGTAAAATTCCACTTGGTGCATTAATACCAGTTTTTTCAAAAATATTTTTATATTTAATAGGCCATTCAATTATTTCTTTTAATTCTTGTTTTTGCTTATCTAAGCCACCAATATCATCCCATTTTGTATTTGGGATTTGTACTTGTACTTCTCTAATTGCACTTGGTTCAATTATATGTAGAGCATCATCAAAATCATTTTGATTTATTATTAATTCATCAAGTATTGTTTTTGAAAGTGTGTTATTAATTTCTTTGTCAATTTTAGGTTTTAATCTTTTTATAGTTTTTAGAGCAGCCTCTTTACAAAGCATATTTAAGTCAGCTCCAGAAAAGCCATTAGTGTATTCAACAATTTTATTTAAGTTTATTGTATCATCTAATCTCATACCTCTGGTGTGAACTTTCAATATTTCTAAACGTCCAACTTTATTTGGTATTCCAAACTCAATTTCTCTATCAAATCTTCCTGGTCTTCTAAGTGCTTCATCTATTGAATTTGGTCTATTAGTTGTTGCCATAACTATAACATTACTTCTAGAACTTAATCCATCCATTAAAGTTAATAATTGAGCAACTATTCTTTTTTCTGTATCTCCATGAGTATCATCTCTTTTTGGAGCAATAGCATCTATTTCATCTATAAAAATAATAGATGGTGCTTTTTCTTCAGCTTCTTTAAATATATTTCTTAAATTTTCTTCACTTTTACCATAAACTCCACTTACTATTTCAGGGCCATTAATTGTAATAAAGTTTGCTTCAGTTTCATTAGCTATAGCTTTAGCTAAAAGAGTTTTACCAGTTCCTGGAGCTCCATAAAGTAAAACACCTTTAGGTGGAGTTATACCTAGTCTAATAAATACTCCTGGTCTTTTTAATGGTAATTCTATCATTTCTCTGATTTGTTCAATTTCTTTTTTTAAACCACCTATGTCATCATAAGTAATACCAATAAAACCAGTTTGCATTTTTTCTGCAATTGTTATATTTGTTTGTTCAGTAATTCTTACCGGTCCTTTAGGATTTGTTTGTGTAATGATTAATTGAAGGTCTTTAGTTCTTCCATCTTTAGTAGGAATTCCAATTCTTGGAATTCTAACAATATTATTTTCAAGAAAATTTTTATGTAATAATGTGTTTTTTATATAACCAAGTATGTCAGATCTATTAAGTCCCTTAAGTATTGCTTGTATGTTTTCTTTATTATTTAATTCTTCGCTAACAATTGGTGCAAGATGTATATTTTTAGAAATTTGACAGTCTATTTTTTCTATATATACTTCTTCATCTATTGTTGAGTTTGTATTATATCTAATAGAAGCATCAAATCTAATAATATTTGTACCACCATCATTTATTTTACCTTTTATAGCGTAAGCAATAGTTTTTTTTTTACTTTTACTTCCAGTTATTTGAATAGTGTCACCAGTACTTAATTTAAATTTTTTAAAAACAAGAGGGTCTATTTTAGCTATCCCCTTACCAACTTCAGAAATATCAATTTCTTTTACATTCAAATATGCTTTTTCCATAATAATCATCTTTATATTTTACAAAGGCAAGTTATTAAAAATTAATAATAATATAATTTTGTAGAAAAAGGGTTTTAAGTTTTTTGGAAAAAGAGATATCAAATTTTGCTTTTTAGAATATTAAATTAACTTTTTTTAGAATATTTATTTTTAGTATCTTCTTCTTCTTTTTTAGATTTCTCTTTTTCTTTAATAGCATTAAAGTAATCTTCTTTACTTTTACACTTATGGTTCAAACACATTTCATAAGTTTTTCTACCATTTAACACTTTGATAATAGGGTTATTACAAAATTCACAAATTTTATCTGTTTTTAGAATTTTTTTATTTTGTGGAAGAGGAAATGTGTTTTTACATTTAGGATAGCCACTACAACCTACAAACTGTTTATTATTTCTACTAATTCTTATAAGTAAAGGTTTGCCACATTTTTGGCAAATACCAATTATATCATCAGATCTTGCAGCAGCTCTTAATTCTTCTGCAATTTTATTTCTTTCATCTTTTAAAATTTTAATTATTGTTTTTAAGTAATTTCTATTTTCATCAACAACTTCTGTTTTATTTTTTTTACCAGCAGCAATTTCATCCATTTCTTTTTCAGTTTGAGAAGTAAGTTTAGGTTTAGTTATTAGTGGACAGTGTTTACCTAAAACACCACAAACTGATATAGCAATATCTTTAGCACTAATTTGTTTAGTACCTTCAATATAACCCCTATCTCTTAGCTTTTTAATAATAGCAGGTCTAGTAGATTTAGTGCCTAAGTTTTGATCTTCCATTAGTTTAATTAATCCACCTTCAGTATAATGATTTGGAGGTGTTGTCTGTTTATCTTCTTTTATTGGTTCAATTATTTTAACTAAATCATCTTTTTTAAGTTCTGGTAAAATAATTTCATTTAATTTAGAAAATATATATATTTCTTTCCAACCTAATTCTAAAATTCTTTGTCCAGTAACTATAAATGGTTCTTTATTAACATTAATTGTTGCAGATATATTTTCTGTTTTTGCATCTTTAGAAAGTGTAGCTAAAAATCTTCTTACAATTAAATCATAAATTTTAAGTTCTAACCCATTTAGATTAGCATTATAATCTACTGGGTGTATTGGTGGATGATCTGTAGTTTCTTTTTTACCTCTTGAGGCACTAATAGGTTGTGATAGAATGTCTTTAATAAACTGACTATAAATTTTATCAGAACTTAATTTATTTAAAATTTCTTTAAAATCTAAACTGTTAGGATATACTGTATTATCAGTTCTAGGATAACTAATTAAACCTTGTTGATATAAACTTTCTGCTATATTCATTGCATGACTAGTATTAATATTCATACTACTGGCAGCTCTTAAAAAACTAGTTGTATTAAAAGGTGCTATTTTTTGAATAGTTTTTTTAGTTTTAGAAACAGATTTTACAATACCTTCAGTTTGATTTTTTATATTATCAAATATTTCTTTAGCTTTACTTAAATCAAATATTTTTCCAAGTTTATGAAGTCCTTCAAATTTAATTTTATTTTTTTCAAAAATTATTTTTAAAATATTAAAAGGTTCAGAAATAAAAGCCTTTCTTTCAAGTTCTCTTAAAACTATAAAATTTAATAATGGTGTTTGTACTCTTCCAGCTGATAAAAATCTTTTTCCTTTTCTATTAGCAATTACAGATAAATATCTTGTAAGAATTGCACCCCATAGTAAATCAATTTCTTGTCTTGCAAATACAGAATTTGCATAATTAAAATCTACATCTTTTAATTTTTTAAAAGCATTTTCAATTTCACTTTTAGTAAGTGCACTAAAATAAGCTCTTTTAAGTATAAAGTTTTTATTTTTTTTACAGACATACTCTTGAGCTTCTACACCTATAGCTTCACCTTCTCTATCAGCATCTGTTGCAATAATAACAGTTTTAAGATCTTTTCTTTCTTTTTTTAATTGAGCTATAATTTTTTTTTCAACAGGTATATAAAGTAATTTTTCTTTAACTAAAGTATCTAAACCAAAAATAGACCAGTATTTATTTTCTCCAGAAAAGTCAACTGTGTTAATATGACCTCTTAAAGGTATAACTAAGTAATCTTCCTTATCTTTTTTAAATTGAAAACAATTTATACCATCACGATTTTTTATTTCTAATGTGTTATTAGATAAAATGGTAGCAATTCTTTTACCAGCAATTGCTTTTTCAGAAATTATAAGATTCATAAATTATCCATTTAGTAGATTTAAATTCAAATATTTAAAATGTCGTTTGTAATATTTTTCTAGGTAAGTTTTTACTTTTTTTATGTTCTTCGAGAACTGTAAGTATACTAATTTTAGTAATACCATCTGTTTTGAAAATATTATCTAAAAGTATCTTAAGATCGTTTTTATCTAAAGCCATTATTTTAATAATAATATTATATTCTCCAGTAACTTCTAATATTTCTTTTATATCTTCATTTTCACTTAATTTTTTTAGAATTTCTTTTCTTTTAGAAGGATCTATAGATATTAATAATTCTGCTTTTTCATTAAATCCTAATACTTCATAATCAATTTCTGCAGATATTGCTTTCATTATTCCTCTTTGAAATAACCTATCTAATCTTTTTTTAATTGCAACATCTGTTAAATTTATTTCTTTTGCAATATTTGCAAAAGATGTCCTTCCATTAATAGTTAATTGTTCAAGTATATATTTGTCAATTTTGTCTATAACATGCATAGTAAACACCATTTTTATTTTTTTTAATTTTATTTATTTTGTGGTTTTAATAAATTATATTTATCTAAATATATTTCAGTTTTTAAAATTTCAATAAAAGGAATTACAAATAATACAAAAAATATGTTAGATATAATTGTACCTCCAAAAACTCCAAATATTACATCTATTACATATGTAATTAGAACTAATATAAAGCAACTAATAAATAAATATATTAAGTATAAATAATTTCTTTTAATATAATTAAAATTAATTACTAGTGCATGAATTGCTTTTTCTTTTTCTAAAACAATTATTTGTGGTATGAACCAAAATAATATACTTATTATAAATAATATCAAATTTGTGAAGATATTATCTAATAATCCAATTTCATATAAAAAAGAACTAAGTAATACTATAATTAAGTAATAAATAATATTAAATTGAAATAATTCTATAAAGCTTTTTCTAATGTCAGAAATAGGATATTTTTCAAAAGCGTAAGAATCTTCTACCCTGTATATTAATATAACTTGTAATAATGTAAATATTAAAATAAAAGTAGTAATTGCAATTAATGTTATTATTATACTTATAGGATTTTCTAAAAATAAATTGTAAGAAATATCTAAACTACCACCAGTTATTTTAAATAAAGGATTTATAGCAAATAAAGTAAATATAAATAAAACACTTGTTAATAATACAAATTTTATATT
>CAYXWT010000001.1:50922-56209 GCA_964468895.1 uncultured archaeon
ACTTGTTGTGCTGTTGCACTTGCTAAAGAATTATTTAAAGATGGATTTAATCAAGATTTTTTAGAATTAAATGCTTCTGATGAAAGAGGTATTGGTGTTGTAAGAGGGGCTATTAAAGATTTTGCCAGAACAATTCCTTTAAGTGCAGATTTTAAAATAATATTTTTAGATGAAGCTGATGCTTTAACTACTGAAGCTCAACAAGCGTTAAGAAGAACTATGGAAAAATATACTCATACTGTGAGATTTATTTTAAATGCAAATTATTCTTCAAAATTAATTGGACCTATTCAAAGTAGATGTTCTTTATTTAAATTTAAACCTTTAAAGAATTTAGAAATTGAAGAAAGAATAAAATATATTGTTGAAAAAGAAAACTTAAATATTACTGATGATGCAATTAAAGCAATTAATGAAGTTTGTGAAGGGGATATGAGAGTTGCAGTTAATTTATTACAAGCAGCATCATCTACTTCTAATGAAGTTAAAAAAGAAGATATTTACGTTGTTTCAAATTCTGCACAACCTAAAGATATTGAAAATTTAATAGATTTTTGTTTAGAAAGTAATTTTTTAAAAGCAAGAGATTCTTTATTTACTTTACTTTTTGATCATGGTTTAAGTGGAGAAGATGTAGTTTCTCAAATTTATAAAAAAATAATGTATTATCCTGAAGATAAAATTTCTTTAAAAAATAAATTAAAAATTATTGATAAAATTGCAGAAATTAATTATAGATTAGTAGAAGGTGCAAATGATAGAATTCAACTTGAAGCTTTACTTGCACAATTAATAGCTATTAATTTGGATTTATAAGGTGAATAATTTTGGACTCTTATGTTGAAGAATTGAAAAAACAAATTCAAGATGCTAGAGATAAAGCATTAAATAAATTAAGTAGTGATAAAGTAGTTAAAGATGATTCTAATAAAAATAATGGTGAAGAAATTAATTTAAATTCTGAAGATATTAAGAATGCTGATTTTCCAAAAAATAAAGTTGAAGATAAAAGTAATGATGTTTCTAGTACTAATTTAGAATCTGATAAATTAGTAACTTTAAAAGAAACATTTAATAAAAATAATTCTAATAAAAATACAATAAATAGTAATTCTAATAATAATATTTCTAATTTTAATGATAGTAATAATACAAATAAAGGTGATAATAATACTTCGTCAAAATCAGAATTGGTAAATAAATTATCTTTGGAAAAAATAAAGGAAGCTACACAAAAAGATGAAAATGATGACAATTTAGAAAAAAGTTGGACACAAAAGGCACATTTAGTTACAAAGTATGGAGAAGTTGAAATATATAGAGTAGAAGGCGAATTATTATTACATTATAGAATTCCTACTCCAAAACCAAGTCCAAGTCAAAAATTAATTATTAATACTCTTAAAGAGGCTACGACTAGATTAATAACTAGTGATCCTTATAAAATTAGAGATCCTTTACAAAGAAAAAATATTTATTATCAAAAAGTTATAGATATATTAGAAAATGCTCCTGAAATAAATATACCTAAACATTTATTTGATTTTTATGCTAATACAGTTGTTAAAGAAATGGTAGGTTATGGAGTTATAGAACCTCTTTTAAGTGATGATAAACTTGAAGAAATAATGATAGTAGGCCCTAATAAACCAACTTATATTTATCATGTTGATTTTGGAATGATGAGTACTAATATTGTTTTTTATTCTGATGATCAAATATATGAAATTATAGATAAAATTTCTAGAACTGTTGGTAGAAGATTAGATATTTCTAATCCGCTTTTAGATGCTAGATTACCAGATGGATCTCGTGTTAATGCTACTATTATGCCTGCTTCAATTGATGGTGCAACTTTAACTATTAGAAAATTTAAAAAAGATCCTTATACAATAGTGGATTTAATAAATAGTGATACTTTAAATTATGAAACGGCTGCTTTTTTATGGTCTATTGTAGAAGGTTTTAATGGTGCAAAACCAGCAAATATTCTTATATCTGGTGGTACTAGTTCTGGAAAAACAACTACCTTAAATGTTTTAGCTAATTTTATTTCTGAATCTGATAGAATTTTAACTATTGAAGATACTGCTGAATTAAGATTACCTTTAAAGCATTTAATTCGTTTTGAAGGAAGACCACCTGGATTAGAGGGAACTGGTGAATTAAGTTTAGATATTCTTGTTAAAAATAGTTTGAGAATGAGACCTGATAGAATAATAGTTGGTGAAATTAGACATAAAGAAGCTTTGTCATTATTTACAGCTATGAATACAGGTCATGATGGATGTATGGGTACTGTCCATGCTAATAGTGCTAGAGAGACACTAGTTAGAATTACAGCTCCACCTATGGATGTTCCTATGTTAATGCTTGCAGGTCTAGATTTTATTATTGTACAAAAAAGATTAAATACAGATAAAGGAAGTGTTAGAAGAATTGTTTCTATTGCTGAAATAACAGGTGTGTTAGAAAATAAACCACAAGCAAATATTATTTTTAAATGGAACCCTAAAACTGATGCTTTAGAAAGAACTGAACATCCTATAGAATATTTTGATATAATTAAAGATTTTAGTAAATTATCTGATGAAGATATAAAAAATTTAATACAAGATAGAATTAAAGTTCTTGAAAATTTAGTTGCTAAAAATATAAGAGATATTGAAAGTGTTTCTAAAAAAGTTCAAGAAACTTATATTAGTCAAAAAAATAAAAATTAATATCTAAATAAATTTAATTTGAATATAAAATGGATTCGAAAAATTCAAAAAAGCTAGAAATTTTAAAAAAAGAAGTTTATAAAACTAAAGATGATAATGATGGCTTAAATGTAGATTTAGATGCTGTACAAAATATAGTTACAAAAATGAAAAAGAAAAGTTCTGCACAAGGGATATCATCTAATGTTTCTGAAGGTCATTTAAAAGAATTAAGAGATATAATTTCTGAAGGTAAGTTAGCAAAATTAAATGTTGATACTGAAGCTAAATTAATTGGTTCTTCAGAATCTAAATTTGATAAACAATTAGCAAGATTATATAAACCATTTAAAAAAATTATTAATTGGATGGTAAAACTGGTTTTAAATAATAAACTTGGTAAAAGTATTGCTTTTAATTTATATTCTGCAAATATAAAAAGAAGTTTAGTACAGCATCTTGTTTTATCAATTATATTTTCTTTAATAATTTCCTTATTTGTTACTGCATTAGCTGCAATTATTTTTACATTTGTAAATCTTTTATTATTGGTAACACTTCCGTTTATATTAGTGGGGTTATTTGTTATTTTTTTTATAGTTTTAGCTTATGTCATACCTTTACAAAAAGCAAATAAAAGAGGTATTTTAATAGATATTGAATTACCATTTGCGCTAAGACATCTTGCAACTGAATTACAAGCAGGTATTGGATTATATAAAACAATTGAATCTTTAGCTAAAAATGATTATGGTGTTTTATCTAATGAAATTAGTAGAACTGTTTTAGAAATAGAAAATGGTACAGATACTAAAACTGCTTTAAGACATACAGCTATTAGAAGTAAATCTAAAAATTTTAATATTGCATTGTTTCATATTATTAGAACCTTAAATACAGGTGGTAATTTAGCAGAAAGTATTAATAGTGTTGCTGATAATGTATCTTTTGAATTAATGGAATCTGCAAAAATATTTGGAGAAAAAATGAATTTCTTTGGAATTATTTTTATATTTATGGCAATTGTTTTGCCTGTATTTATTGCAGTTCTAGCTGCTATTGCTAATGCACCTATTAGTCAAGATGGCACTGCATTTTTACCTGGTATTATGAGCCCTACTTTGTTAGGTATTATATATTGTTTAATAATGCCAATTTTGTTTGTTTGTATAATATATTATATTAAAATGATTGAGCCAAAAACTTAGAAAAATTAAAAATTTGTGAAATTTATGTCAAAATTATTAGATCAATATCAAATTTATTTGTATTCTCAGAAAATAAAAGTACCAGCATTATATTGGATATTAGCTTTTATAATAATTTCTTTAATTTTTGGTTTATTAGTTGGACTATTATCTATTAAATTTGGAATTTTAGTTTTCGCTGTAATTTTAGATTTAGGTATTGGTATACCTATATTTTTATATGATAAACATATTAATCTTATTGAAAAATACTGGCCAAGTGCTTTAAGATTAATAGCTGATACTATGAAATCAGGATCTTCTTTTGATTATGCACTTAGAGAAGCAAGTGCAGCAGATTTTGGGCCTTTATCTATTGAATTTAATGAAGTTTTAAGAAGATTAGAAATGGGTGATACTACTCAAGATGCTTTAAGTCATTTATCTTTAAGAGTAGATTCTAGAATAGTTAGAAGAACTATAACTTTAATTAAAGAATGTTTAAGAACTGGTGCTCAACTTTCAGAAGTTTTAAATGAAATTGCAAATGATACTAAATATCAATTTAGAATTAAAAGAGAAAGAATTACAAAAACAATGTTACAAGTAATATTTATTTTTGCAGCTGGAGCAGTAATAGCTCCTTTTATTTTTGGACTAACTAGTATAATTACTAAATTTTTAATAAGTGTAGCTGTAAGTTCAGGAATTGCAACTGGGGATGCGATAATTGCAGCTGAGTCTTCACAAAATGCTATTAGTCTTTTATTAGATATTTATGTTGCTTTAGAAGTTTTAGCAGCAGCTGCTATTGTTTCATTAATGAGAGATGGAAAAGTCACAAATATGTTTATATTTTTTCCAGCAATGATATCAGTAGCTTATACAATTTATTCTATATCTCAATTAATACTTACAAGTTTACTTGGAGGAATGGTGTAGTTATATTTAAAGAGTGATAATTATGTTATTAAAAAAATTAATAAATAAAAATCTTTTAAAAAAATTTAACCAAATAGTATTTGATAAAAGAGCACAAGTTTCAGTTGAATTTTTATTAATACTTGGAATATTAATTTTAGGTGCAATAGTAGTTGGATATTATTTAAAACAAACAGCTGTTAAAAATGCAAACAAATCTAAAGATTTACAAAGAATAAGTCGAAGCTCAAAAAGTTAGTTTTATATAGATGATGATCAGCTTGTTAGCTATCCTAAAACATAAGCTTTATAAACATATATTACTTATATAACATATTAAAACTATGTTTTTAATATTAAAAAACAAAAAATTAAATTTTAGAAATACGGAGGAATAAAAATGATATTTAAAAAAAAAGGACAGGGTGCTCTTGAGTATCTTTTATTAATAGGTGGAGCTGTATTAATTGCAGTTAT
>CAYXWT010000002.1:0-41232 GCA_964468895.1 uncultured archaeon
AAGTTAATTTAGCATTTGGAAAACTAAAATCTAAAGGTACTAAAAAATAAAATTTTATTTATTTTTACCTTTATTAATTTTATTCCAAATATTATAAAAAAAATCATAATATTTTTTTGCTATTCTTTCTGAAATTATTTCAAAAGCAATTGGATCTTCCCCCCATTGTGTCATTATAATTCTGTCTTTTCCAATAGTTAAAAAAGCTGTTGCTAGCGGTTTAATTTCCGGCAGAGGACCTACAGGTGTTGCTGCAGCTGCTGCTTTAATGGAAGGTGAACGTAGAACTCAAAAAGAAGTTGCTAATGTTGCTGGTGTTCATACTAATATCAGAAATAAGATTATGACAATTTTAAAATATTTAAAAAAACAAGGTGAAACAATTCTTTTAATAGAACATGATATATATTTTACTTTTAATGTTTGTGATTATATAGTTGTTATGGATGAAGGAAAAATAATTGCAAATGGAAAACCAAAAGATATTAAAAATAATAAAAAAGTATTAGATGCATATCTTGGTAACTAAAATTATTTAATTGTGGATATATTATGTTAGAATTAAAAAATATTAATTCCGGATATAGAAAATCTAAGATATTAAAAGATGTGAATTTTTTTTATAGATTGTGGGCAAATTGTTTCTATTATTGGTCCAAACGGAGCTGGAAAATCTACTTTATTAAAATCTATATTTAATTTATGTGATATATATTCTGGAAAAGTAATTTATAAATCTAGGGATATAACTAGTTATCCAACTTCTGATTTAATAGATGAAGGAATTTGTTTTTCTATGCAAGGTAGACCCATTTTTTCTAATTTAACAGTTTTAGAAAATCTTGAACTTGGATTATTTAATATAAATGATCTGAAAATAATAAATCAGAAACTAAAAGATGTATTTAATAGATTTCCATTATTAGAAAAAAAGAAAAATGAACTTGCTTTTACTCTTTCTGGTGGTCAACAACAAATACTTTCTATTGCAAGATCTCTTTTACAAGATCCTGAAGTTCTACTTTTAGACGAACCATCTTTAGGCCTTGACCCTAAAACTCAAAAACAAATTTTTAATATAATTAAAGATATTAATAAAAGTGGTGTTACTATTATTATGGTTGAACAGAATGCAAAACAAGCAGTAGAGATATCTTATTTAGTTTATATTTTAGAAAATGGAAAAGTTATTTTAAAAGGAAACAAAGATATTTTAAAAAATAAAAAAATTAAAGAAATCTATTTTGGTGGTAGATAGTCATTTTTAATATGGTTTAAATAAGTTTTTATATCTGAAATATACTCTATATTTTTCATTAAAATAAAATTTATTAAAAACAACTTATTTTATTAATTTTGTATTTATATATTATATATATTTTATAATTTATTTTAAATATGATTAGTTATGAGTGATGATAATACTAAAAATGAGAGTAATATTTATGATGTTGCAATTATTGGTGGAGGACCTGCTGGTCTTACTAGTTCTATATATGCAGCTAGATATAAACTAAATACAGTTGTTTTTACAAATGGATTTGGAGGAGTTATGTCTAGTGCACATAAAGTTTGTAATTATCCTGGTTTTATTGATATTACTGGAATGGATCTTGCAAACAAAATGATGTCTCAAGCTAAAAGTTTAGGTGTTAATATTGTTTTTGAAGGAATTGTAAATATAATTAAAAATGATTCTGAAAATATATTTGTAGTTGAAAGTGAATCTCAAAGTATAAGATCTAAAAAAGTAATTGTTGCTATTGGTCAAAAAAGAAGAGAATTAAATATTCCTAGAGAAAAAGAATTGGTTGGAAAAGGAATTAGTTATTGTGCTACTTGTGATGGTAATTTTTACAAAGAAAAAGTTGTAAGTGTTATTGGTGGTTCTGATGCAGCAGTTACTGCAGCATTATTACTTTCTGATGTTGCTAGTAAGGTATATTTAATTTATAGAAAAGATAAACTTAGAGCAGTTCCTAGTTGGATTGAATTAGTAGAAAATAATAATAAAATAGATATATTATATAATAGTGAAGTTGTTGAACTTATTGGAAATGAAAAACTGGAAAAAATTAAATTAAATACAAATAAAGAAATAAAATTAGATGGTTTATTTATTGAAATTGGTTCAGTACCTAATAATGAGTTTACAAATAAATTAAATCTAAGTTGTGATGATAAAGGTCTTATTAAAGTAGATAGAGAATATAAAACAAATATTTTTGGTTTATTTGCAGCTGGGGATTGTACTAATTCTACTGCTCTAAAACAAATTATTACTGCTTGTTCACAAGGATCTATTGCAGCATATACTGCTTATAAGGAAATTATAGAAAATAAATAACTTTTTGTTAAAACATATATTTATATATATTTTTAATAATAATTATTTTGTAAACACATGTGTTTACAATGGAGGTTTTATTATGCTTCAAGTTCAATTAAGATTATCTCAAAATATTGTTGATAATTTAGATGGTATGATTTCTAAAGGTCTTTTTAAAAGTAGAAGTGATGCAATAAGATCTATTTTGCTTAAATATGAAGAAATTGAAAAAACTAGACATTTTTATACAGAATTAATTTGTAGAAGTAAAGAATCAAAAAATAAAAATAATTTGGTTGATTTTGAGGATTTATAGTTATGAATTATATTGTTAAACTAAATAAAAAAGCATATAAAGAATATAATAAATTATCATCTACTATTAAATTACAAATTAAAAATAAAATTTTAGAATTAAAAAATTCTAATTGTACAGGTAAGCATTTAAAATATTGTTCTTTTTGGTCTCTTAGAGTTGGAGATTATAGACTTATTTATGAAATTGAAAGTGATCATAAAACTATTCTAATTTTATTTATAGGTCATAGAAAAAAGGTTTATACAGATTTTTCAAAATTAATTTGAATAATATACATAACAACAATATATTTTTATTAGGTAACCTTATTTAATATATATAATAATTCTAGTAAAAAGAGGATGTGATTATATGAATGAGCCAAATCCTAAATTAATTAAATTATTTGAAAATTTAAATAAAAATCTTTATAGATCAAATAAAATAATTGAATTATATACACCACTAAGTGAAATATTAAATTCACTAAACACAGATTTAGAACAATTAGATTTAGTAAATAAAAAAGAAGAATATCTTCATGATCAAGTTGAAAAAGAAATTAAAAAAAGAGAATTAATTTCTTTGTATAGAAAAATGCAAGATGTTGTTTGTAATATTAAAGAGGAAGTAGATTATTTTTATGATCAAATTCATAAAGGTGAAGAGCTTTTTGAAAAATTTAGAAGTTATAGAACTTATATATTTGAAAATCCAAAAAAATCATTAGAATATTTAAAAAAATTAACTGAAAAGTTTAATATTATAGAATTTGTTTTAAAATTTAATGTAGTAGGAACTGTTGACTTAAATGAAGTTGCCGAACATATTAAAGGTAAAAAGTTTGGTATTGATATTGTTTTTCCTAAAGATAATTTATATTTAATTTATGAAGAAATATTAAAATCTAAAAGTACTAAATTTAGATTAATTGCAGACCAAATAGTTATCTATTTTGAAAAAGATAATATTTTAAGAATAGAAGGTCCAAGTAAAAAAGTTAAACTTTGTGATATTATTTCAAAAGAATTTGATGTTAAATTATTAGATAATTAAATATTATCTAATAATTAGTTTTTTATTTTAATCTAAGAAAACATTAGCTGTTTTTCCTCCATCCCAAGTTAGTCTTGGTCTGATTTTTAATAACATTACTTTTTCAGAATTATCATCTATAAGTATAGCAAAACCTTTTGCTTTTGGCATTTGTGCATAAAATTTATCCATTGGTACATTAAGATAGCTTGGTCTTATTGAAGAAACAGCTGCTATATCATCTTGAGCAGTCATTCTCATACTTAAAAAGAAATCACATTGACTTATTGCTTCTGAATGTAATTTGTTTGGTCTTTGTGTTGCTAGTAATAAAGAAAGACCTGGTTGCCTACCAACTCTAATCCAATTTAATAAAACATCTTGAGCTATACTTTGTCTATCTCTTGGCATAAACATGTGTGCTTCATCAATCATCATCCAAATTATTGGCATTTCACTTGCTTTTTCTTTACCATTAAGTAAGTTTATTTCTTCTTCTTTTCTATAAAGCATTCTTTCTTCATATAATTTTTTACCTAATAAACCAACTATTAGTTCTTGAATAGATTCCATTCCGATACTAGTTTTGTATGTACTTACATCAATAACAGTAATTGTTGCTGGTCTTGCAAATTCTTTTGTAGTTGTACCTTGTTTAGAAAATAAGCCCCATGATTTTGCAACACCAAGTCTATTATTTAATGCATTAATTGTATCTTTTGTGTGTTCTGTGTTTTTTTTTGCAACATTTATTATATCTTCAATATCAAATATATTTCCAACTTTAGATCTTATAATTTCTAAAGTATTTGAAAGAAGTGCACTTTCAGGATCTTTCCAATTTAATTTAAATGTTGCAAGCCAATCTTCTATTTCCATTTGTGATGTTTTTATAGAAAAATATCCATCGTGAGGTAAATTTTTTTCAACATAAAATTCTTTTTTTCCAAATGGTACAAGATTTCTAATTTCTACACCTTCTGGTTTTAAACCCCATTTTTCAAGTAGCTTTTCATCTTCTTTGTTTGCATATTTCATAGACCAAAATATACCAACAGTATCTATTACTATAACTGATAATCTTTCTTTTATTTCAAAAGGTTGTTTACAAAATTCTTCTATTAAAACAGACATTGTGTAACTATTATGTATTATTATATTATTTGCTATAAAATTATGTGTTTTTGGTATAGTTAAATCATAAACAGTGAAATTGCCTTTAATTTCTTTTATATCTATAATTTCATCCCAAAATATATCAGATCTTGCAATCTTTAAAATCTCTTTATCTTTTAATATATTTCCTATTTTTTCTAATTTTTGTCTACTAGGAGAATATTTAGTACTTGCTTTAAAAAGATTAGGAACTTTATAATTAAATCCATGTCCTAGTTTCTTCCAATCATTTATTTTTAAAATTGCCCATATTTCTTTTGGTATAGTATCTACATTTGGATTTCTATTTTTAGAGTCTTTTATATTTTTAAGTTTGTTCTTTTTTGCTCCATATAGACCAATTTCTTTTTTGAATATATAATTAAATTTGCGTAAAATTTTCAATTCATAATTGTCATGTTTTAGGGTTTTCTTTTTCCTAAAGATAGATATTATTCCAAATCTTAGAAGTAAACTTTGAACTTGTTTTATCATAATTTTTGAAGAAGATGAATATGTAATAGAACCTCTATTTTTGTCAAAATATATAGATCCATCACAACTAAATAATCTGTTTAAAAAGATAGCAATATTTTCTTTTTTTTGTTTAAATATTAATTCAGGGATTTCCCTTTCAATTGCATATTTATTATATAATTCTAGCTTTTCTAAAAATTTTCTTAATTTATTTTTTTTATCAAATTCTATATTTTTAGAGAACTTACCATTATTTCTAATATTTTTGGTAATTGTTCTTTTGATATTATCATCAACTACTCTAAAAGTATATTTGGAATGATTTTTTAAGGAAAGATTAGAATCAAATTTTTTAATACATTTTTTAAATTCACTTTGTATTTTTTCATCTTTGTTTGTAAACAATATAAAAGAATTTCTAAGATGACCTTCAGCTAGTAAATATGCTAATATTTTTATAATTTCTTTTTTATCATTTGATTTTCCAAATAGATTTAAGGATCTAGGTGTTGCAATACGACTATTTACATTTAAATCTTTTATTGGAATCCACCCATTTATTGTAAGTAATGGGTGCTCTGGAGTTAGTTCTAATTCTTTACCTGTTCTTAATTTTATTTTTAATATCTTTCTACATTTTCTAGAATAAAATTTATCAATGTTTTTAGTTATTATTTTTAGATTATTAGTTAACGTTGCAATTTTTTTAGTACTATTTTTTAATTCTTTAATTGTTTTTTCAGTTCCATCTGCAAGTGTTATTAGTGTGTTTTCGCATATACATTTTCCCCCACCACGTTTTCCACAAACAATTGCAACATGTGAACGTGATAGATCCATTAATACTTTTTTACCTAATACAGGATCATCTCCACCACTAACAACAACTTTACCAATATACCCAGTTGCCTTTTCTCCATATCTTTTAAGTTGTGAAGATGTTCTTCCAACAACTATTGTTTTTTCACCTAAGTCTAATGGCATAAATATTCCTTCTATTTATTTGTAAATAATTTTTTTTTGAATTTTGTTAAGATTATCTAATAAAGATATGATTGTTTTGTAGATCACATATAAACACATAATAATTAGTAATAAATAAAGTACAATTATAAAAACATAACTAATAATTTGGAAATTTATTAAAAATATAAAAAATATTTTGGCAAGATAAACTTCTATTAGTACACCTATAAATAAAGATGATAATGACACATAAAATAATAATATGTCTGTTTTATTAAATATATTTATTTTTATAATTAAATTCTTTTTATTAATATTAAGTAATATGTTTACTATTTTTAAAATGATAAATAATAATATTTTTATTCCAATAGTTGCAAATATAATAAAAAATATAAAATAAAATACTTCTGGTATCAATTGTACTAATAATTTAATTTGTCCTAAAAAACTAGATGTTAATAAATAAGAATGTCCTATTCCATATTTTATAGAATCTATTAAATATGAAAATGGAATAAATATTTTTTCAAAACCTATATTTATATTATTAATAAATACTTCTTTAAAATTTATTGAATTTGAAAGTAAAAATAATTTTGTATTTATAAGATTTTGGTTTATAGTACCAGTAATAGAATAAATTATACCTATTATTAAACCTACAAAATAAGCTAATCCAAAAGTTGAAGCAATAAATTTATAGAAATTATCTATTTTCATAGTAAGATATATTATAGAAGTATTTTAAAATATAAGTTTTTAAAATTATATGTTGTAAACTTTTTAAATAAGAGGTTTTAAAAAATATTTTATTATTATTAGTATTTAATTAAATGATTATTATGTTAAGAAAAAAATTAAATTTATATAATAATGCTATTAGTTCTTTAATTGCTACTATCTTGTTAGTTGTGGTTTCTGTAGTTGTTGTAATAATAATTTTAAATTTTAGTAAAACTTTTACTAATTCATCTATAAGCAAAGTTAGTAATATTAATAATAGTACTCTTGCAGATGTTAAAATGTATTTGCATGGTGAAGAAAGTAAAAATGGAAGACTTTTTTTTAAATATAATCCTTCTGAAAAATTAAAAAATAGAATTATAAGTGTTTATGGTTATAGTTTATTTGATTATCCCAGAATAGATTTTAATACTCCAATTGTTTTAATAGAAGGTCTTAATACTTTAGATGTAGGTATAATTTCTGAAACTTACAATTTGGTTTTATATTTAGATAATGATTATGAAGTGTTTTTATCTAATATTAAAAACACAAATAAATATCCTAATAGTTGTCCTGATGGCTATATTTCAGTACCTGGTAATGCGCTTTATAATACAAATTATCCTAGTACAGGTGGTTTTTGCATTATGCAATATGAAGCTAAAGTTGATGAAAATAATGATGGTATTGGAGATAGTAATCTAGATTGTAAATATGCTGTAGGTGATGCTTGGCAAACACAAAATTCTGGTGGTCTTATTAATGAAGGTTGTGAAATAGATTATGGTAATAGAAATCTTGTAAGTAGTGCAGAAGGATATCCTATTAATTATATTGCAAGTGATTATAATGTAGATTATAATTCCGATTATATAGATGCAAAAGATCTTTGTTCTGGTTTAGGTAGTAATTATCATTTAACTACAAATGAAGAATGGATGACTATTGCAAGAAATATAGAATTGCAATCAGAAAATTGGAGCGGTGGAGAAGTTGGCTCTGGAAAAATAAAAAAAGGAAATATAGGTTATAATGAAACTGATGTTTCTTATAAAAATGGTACTTTAGAAATAGTATATACTCCTAAAACTGTAAGTGATGTTACTGCTAAATTAATTTTAAGTAATAATTCAGAAATTTGGGATTTTAGTGGTAATCTTAATGAATGGGTAGATAAAAAAACTCAAAGACAAAATTTACCTCAATCTAATGAATCTCCTTTTGCAGAATATCCTGAAATTACAGATTATAGTTCTTTAAATTATGAAGATTTATTTTCTCTTAATAGTGATTGGGATAATGATCAAGGATTAGGTGAAGTTTATATTTATTATGATGCTGAAAATACAGATTTCAGATCTTGGCTAAGAGGTGGTTGTTATGCGGCTATGACTCATGCTGGAGTTTATTTGATTGATTGGCAATATAGTACTGCACAACAAATATATAGCACTGGTTTTCGTTGTGTTTATGTTCCTTAATCTATTTTTAATTTTAAAGAATTAGTTTTTATAAAAAGCAAAAAAGAAGAAATAGAAAAAAATTTATTAATCTATTGTGTTTTAAAGTCTACTTTCTTCATTCTTTTTGGTATTACAAAATATGTCTTTTGTTTACAAATTTGACATTCTGCAACCCATACTGGTTTTTTATTTTGTTTTTTAACACCTTTAATATGTTTAGCCATACCACCGTAACCACTTTTGTGTTTAGCTTTATTTTTTCTTGTACCTTTAGCATTTGTTCTTGCTTTCTTTGCTTTATATGCTTTAAGTTTATGTTCTTGGTGTGCGTTACATTTTTTACAGTAAATTTTAATAATTTTTGGTATTTCCATATATCTTCACATTTAATAATTTATAAATTAATTTTTTTAAAAACTTCTAAAAAAAGAGGTGTTCAAACTATCTGCTTTTAAATAGAATTTAATTGTATTATATAATATTTAAGTACTGTATATATTTAAAAATATTACCTTGTAGGTGATTTTTAAAAATATCTTATAAATATAATTATTATTGCTTTTTATTAGTAAATTTAAGTGATTTTAAGTTATTATTTAATAATTTTTATTTTAGTTTATTTTATTAATATTTTGGATATTAGATAATATATTTAAAATTAAAATTTGAGAATTTATGTTAGATACTTTAAATGTCAGAAAAGATTTTCCAATATTAAATAGAACCTTAGAAAATAATAAAAAATTAATCTATTTTGATAATGCAGCGACTTCTCTTAAACCAAAATTAGTAATAGAAGCTATAAATAATTACTATTTAAATTGTCCAGCTAATGTTCATAGAGGTAATCATAAATTATCTCAAAAAG
This sequence comes from uncultured archaeon, assembly GCA_964468895.1. GTDB lineage: Archaea > Iainarchaeota > Iainarchaeia > Iainarchaeales > CSSED10-239 > CSSED10-239. The sequence continues at coordinate 9,321 of CAYXWT010000002.1, forward strand.
CTTCTATTATTTATGAAGAAACTCATGATAAAGTTGCGAATTTTGTTAATTGTAAAAATAATGAAGTTATTTTTACTTTAAATAGTACAGATGCAATAAATGAAGTGATGTATAGTTTATATAATTCTAATTATTTTAAAAAAGATGATGAAATTATAGTTAGTTTAGCTGAACATCATGCAAATCTAGTTCCTTGGCAATATTTATCTAAAAAACTAGGCTTAATTTTAAAATTTATAAATATTAAAGATGATTTTACTTTAGATTTAGAAGATTTTAAAAATAAAATTACAAATAAAACAAAATTAGTTTGTATAAGTCATATATCTAATACTTTAGGAACTATTAATCCAATTAAAGATATAGGTAAAATTACTCACAATTACAATTCTTTAATACTGGTTGATTGTTCTCAATCAGCACCACATCTAAAACTTGATTTTAAAGATTTAGATGCTGATTTTATAGTCTTTACAGCTCATAAAATGTTAGGTCCAACAGGTATTGGATGTTTGATTGCTAAAGAAGAATTATTAAATAAATTAGAACCATTTAGATTTGGTGGAGGTATGATTAGTAATGTTACAACTACTAATTCTGTTTGGAATAAACTACCTTTAAAATTTGAAGCTGGAACTCCAAATATTGCTGGTGCTTTTGGACTTAGTGCAGCTATTGATTACTTAAGTAATATTGGTTTAGATAATATTTATAATAAAGATAAAGAATTATTAAAATACGCTATTGAAAAACTAGATCCTATTGATAATTTAAGTATTTATAATATAAAAGATTATAATAAACAAGCACCAATTCTTCTTTTAGATTTGAAAGGTATTGATTGTAGAATATTTTCTACAATTCTTGATGATGAAGCAAATATTGCAACTAGAGCTGGAGTTCATTGTGCTCAACCTATAATAAACAAATATACAAAAGATGGTTTTACAAGAGTATCTTTTTATTTTTATAATACTTTTGAAGAAATAGATGTTCTTGAAAAAACTATTAAAAAAATTAGTAATCTATAATTACTTATTTTTTAAATTATGATGTTTATGAATCTATTTATAATTTTTTTAATACTGTCACTAATAGATGTAATGATAATAATTTTTGTTTTTATTAAGTATCTTAAAGTTTTAAAGAAATATAATTTATTTAAAAAAATAAAATTATTTAAAATTAATGAAATTGTTTTAGGTATAGTTAGAGTTTCTGGAACTGCAAAAGTGATAAAGCTAATAAAAACACCTTTTTCTAAAACTAATTGTGTTTTTTATAGATATGTCGAAGCAAAATTTAATGTTCATAAAAAGTATGGTCATTCAGAAATTATAAAAGATGTTGTTAGTAAACAAAATTTTATGATAGAGGATGATACTGGGAAGTTAGAAATAAATCCTATAAAAATATTTCCTGGTTTAGATCTTGAAAATTTTTTATACAATTTAATGATGATGGTAACAATAAAAATTACTTTAATAAAAAAACATTTGAAAATATTAAAGAAATGAACTCATCTAGTTGTTTTGTTTTTAAAGATGGAGATAAATTGTTATCGGAATATTTTATTTTGCCTGGTGAGAATGTAAGTGTTATTGGTAATATTAATAAAAAGAATAGTTTTTCAAATTATATTCTTGAATTTTTAAATAAAGATGATTTATTTGTTATTTGGCAAGGTAGTTTCAAAAAGTTAAAAAAAAAATATTGTGTAGTCCCAGGAATTCACCTTTTTATTTTTATTTTATTAATTTTATTTTCGATAGTTTTTTTTATAGTGGGTTTATTTATGTTTATATTTTATTTTCTGTTTTTATAATGTTAAAATAGGGGCTTTTTTAATTAAAAACACATTATATAAATATTTTGGATATTTAATATTTTATCTTTATATAAAAAGAGAGTGATATATAAATAAAAATATGAATTTTACTGGAGGTTTTAACAATGGAAGAAGAAACAAACACTATTTTTATTGGAAAAAAAAACACCATGGCTTATGTACTTGCTGTGATAACTCAGTTTAATCAAGGTGCCGAAGAAGTAGTTATTAAAGCTAGAGGTAAAACAATTTCAAAAGCAGTAGATGTATCAGAAATTGTAAAAAACAAATTTGTAAACACTCTTAAAGTTAAAAACATAATTATATCTACAGAAGAAATAATTACTGGAAACGATACACCTATGAAAGTTTCAGCAATAGAGATTCAACTTCTTAAATAACATTTAAAATAAATTTTTACTTTATTTCTTTTTTTTAATTTTTAGTTATTTATTATTTTAGGTATTGGTAAATTTAATTCTAAAAAGTAATGTTGTATTTTAGACGAGAACTTATGTTTGTTTACTTTGTCTATAGTTTTATTATTTGTATTCAAAGGCCTTTTATTTAAATTTAAATATGTTTGCTTGGTTTTTAATTCTATTTTCTTATTATAAAATTTAGTATTTGTATTTTCTAGAAATAATGGTATTTCTTTAATTAAATTATTAAGTAGAGCATATTCTGTTAAATATTGAATAAATTGTATATTCTCTTGTAAGTTTTTGTTTTTAATATTATTTATCATATTTTTATTAGAATGTATTTTTTTAGTTATATCTATTGATTTTTTTAAATCTTCTAGTTTCCTATTAATGTTAGTGGTAATTTCATAATCCAAATTATTTTTATTATGTGCTAAAGATTTATTACTTATAATTAAATCTTTTTTAAAGAAATCATTTTCTAGAAGTGTATTAATTATTTGTGAATTTTTTATGTTTTTTTGAGGTTTAGTTTTTAATAGGTTGCTTATTATTAGTTTTTTAGTAATTGGTTCAATTAATTTCTTTTGAATATTTAAATTGGTATTTTCTAGATATTTTTTTACACCTAAATGAATTAAATCTTTACTATCTACTTTTCTAATTTTGTTTTTTAAAATTAAAGAAAATGAATCATAATACGACCAATTATTATTTATTAAAAACTGTCTTTCAGGTTCAATTTCTAATATCTCTTTATTTAAAGAATACTTTAGTATATTTTGACATTTTCTAAGAATAATATTATTTACAGATATGATTTTTATTTTGTTTTTTTCAATTTTTTTTATTTTTATTAACCCTTTAAATTCAGAAAGTAAATTAGATATCATTTCTTTAGAATTATTAATTATAAAATAGGGGTAGTATTTTTCTTTATGAATATATTCAAAATTATTAGATAAAGGATTTCTAGAAAAATATAGCTTGATTCTGCTTTTATTATTTTCATATTCAGCATTTAAAAGAAAATATTTTTCTTTATCTTTATTTGTATTTTTTAATTCCATAATTTTTAAACCATTTTCAATTAATTTTTAGATTAATATATATTTAACCTTTAAAGCAGGTAATGTTTTTGAAAGAGGGTAGTTGGCCGTAGCAAATAAATATATATATAAAGAAAATGTTCTTTATTTTATTATATGTTTTTAAATAATACTTCTAAAAATCAATATTATTACGAATTTAAATTAATTTTGTTTTCAATATTTTTATTATTTATATTTAAGTTAGTGGTGATTAAAGATCCTGGGCTTATAATAACTACATTTATATTTGAGAGTTTAATTTTTTTATTAATATTTCTTTTATTTTATAAATTTAGAAATCGTACCGCAGATTTTATCTTTTATATATTTTATTTTGTACATTTTATAACATCTATTTTGAACACATATTATATTCAAGACATATTATTTAGAAAATTATCTTTATTATCTTTAGATTGGGGGTCAATTTTATTTTTTATAAAAAACATACTTCCTTTAAATTTAATGATAGTTTTTGTTTTTGCAATAATAATTTTATTAACAGTTCCTAGATTTGTAAAAATTAATTTTAAATTTAATAAATATCTTTGTAATAAAAATTATATTTTAAGTATAATTTTAATTATCTTTTTTCTTGTAATTATTCCTTTAATTTCTGGAGATCATTTTACAAGTCCTTATGTTAATAGTTTTAGAAGTATTAATTTTACAAAACAAGAGGTTAATGTTTATGATTATCAAGTTTTAGAAGATATTAATTATGATTCTGATTTTAATTATCTTTTTAGTGAAATTGAATATCCTGATTCTAATATGATTTTAGATTATAATAGAGTATTAGTTTTTGTGGCTGAGTCTTTACCTACTAATAAATTTGAATTAGAATTAAAACTAGGTGATGAAGATAATTTTTTTAATAAGGTAAAAGATAAATCTATATTTTTTGATAATTATTCTACTAATAATCAAGATAGTAGAACTGCAGTAATGAGTATGCTTTCAGGTATATTTATACCTTATGAATCTTATAGACATGCTGATTGGTATGGTCTTTATGCTAAAAAGGTTCTTAATAAAAATAATCTTGTAGATTATTTTAATAGTAAAGGTTATTCTACAGAATTTATGATTTCTTCTATAGAAACCCCTATTGTAGGTGCTTATTATAATTGGCAAGTTAATCATAATATAGATGATAAAGAAGAATATAATAAATTTAATAATAATAATATCTGTATGCATGTTTTAGAATACCAATATGGTTGTGAGGATATGGATCTTCTTGATGATCTTAAAGATCTGTTAAAAAATAAAGATAAATTGTTTTTTATGCAAGAATTTATATTTGGCCACAATCAGGACTATCTTAGTTTATCTGGTATGAATAGAACTCAATATTATAGTTCTTATCTCAATAAAGTTTATACTTTTTTAGAATATGAAGATTTATTAGATGGTACTTTAATAGTATTTGTTGGAGATCATGGATCTAAAGAGTATAATACTATAAGATTAGATACAGGTTATAAAGTACCTTTAGTCTTAGTTTCTAATAATTTTGAGTCTAAGATTATTTCAAAACCTTATTCTCATATTAATTTCCCAGAAATTTTATATTCAGTGGTTTTAGATAATAATAAATCTAATTTGGAATTTCCAAAAATAGATGTTAATTATGTTTTATTTTATGGATCTACTAGTAGTAATTTATTTGGATTTTCTAAAGATAGAAGTTATGCTATATATAATATAACTTTAAATCCTATAGTTGAAACTTATGCCAATATTTCTGAAAATGATGCTGATTATATGTATAATCTAATTTATAATTATAAAAAATATTTTGATATTCAAAAGTAAATAGGTGATAAAATGATTTATGTGGTAGGGCATGAATACCCTAAAAGTGATATAGATTCTGTGTTTTCTTCAATTTTACTTTCTAACTTTTTAGAGAATAATTCTAAATGTAAAACTAAGCCTATAAGATTTAATAAAAAAGTAAAAAATATTGATCTAATTCTACAGAAACTAAAATTTGACTATCCTAAAAAGTATAAAGTTAAAGATAATGATTTGTTTGTACTAGTAGATCATAATGATTTAGATCAATCTCTTAATCATTATAATCTCTCTAATAAAGTTTGGGGTATTATAGATCATCATTCTGATTTACATACTGTAAAACCTATTGAATTTAATATTAATAAAAAAATAGGTGCTACTGCAACAATTATTTATCAACTATATAAAGAAAAGAATATTAAAATTACTAAAAAAATTGCTCAATTGTTTGTATATGCTATAATTTCGGACACCAAAAATCTACTTTTAGAGACAACTACTAAAAAAGATATTATCGCACTTGATGAATTGTATTCTAAATTTAAATTAAAAGATAAATCTAAAATATTTGCAGAAATTTATAATTTTAAAGATTTAAATAATGTGTCTTGTTCTAAGTTATTAGATAATAGTTATAAGTTTTATAATTTTAATAATTCTAAAATACGTATTAGTAATATAAATGTAGACTCTAGTTTTAATAAACAAGAATTGGTTATAGATTATTTAAAAAATAATATCTCTAAAACATATTCTGAATTTGATTTAGTTGTTCTTTCATTTAAGGATTTTGATATTTTTAAGACAAAAGTATTTTACTTTGGAAAACTAAAGTGTTATTTTAAAAATTACACTTATAATTTTTTAAGAACTAGAAAGATATTAGCCTTTAAAATTAAAACTAAGTTAGATTCTTTAAAATATTGACATTTTTTTAAATATAAATTATATTTATATAGACTTTGATAGTATTATATATTATTAGAATATAGGTTTTCATATGAATTTTAAATCATTATTTAATAAAAATAAAATTTCAAATAAATTGTTCTTACTTTTTATTTTTATAGTTATAGCAATGTTTGTGCATTATTCATTTAAGTTAAACTGGTTTTTATTTATTACTCTTTCAGCAATATTCTTATATATGACAATTATATTTATATTTACTTATTTTTTATATCCTGAAATTTCAAAAACTAAAAAATTACCAGCAAAATTACCACAAGTTGTAGCAGTGACTTATGCTTTTAATGATTGGACTGCTGTAAGATATACTGTTGAAAAACTAAAAAAATTAAAATATCCAAAAAAAGTTCCTATATATGTTATAACAGATGGTACTTGTAAATTTTTAGATTCTGATAAAGATATAACCCAGATAGTTTTACCTAAAAAATATTTTACTGGAAATCAAATAAATGTAAAAGCTACAATTATGAATCTAGGTCTTAAAAAAATAAAAACAGATTATTTATTTTGTGTAGATGGGGATACTCTTCCTAATGCTGATGCACTAATAAATATGGTTGGATTTATGACTAAAAATGTAGCTGTTGTTAATGGAATATTATTACCAAGTAATAATAAAAATTTTTTAGAAAAATTACAAACTTTAGAATATAATTTTAGTTGGGGTATAAGTCTAAGAGTTTTATCTGCATTAAATTCTATAAGTGTTGCTGTTGGAGGTATGTGCTTAATTAAAAAAGCTGCTTTTGATAAGGTAGGTGGCTATGATGAAACTAATGTTACCGAGGATAGAGAACTTGCTTATAGACTTATGGAAGAAGGCTATGTTATAAGATGTGCTGAAAGTTCAAGAGGTTATACTGAAGTTCCAAATACTATTAAATCTTTTTTTAATCAAAGATTTAGATGGTACACAGGAGAAATCGCTACAATCTGCAAACATAAAAAGTTTCTATTTAATCATAATCAAGATGTTTTTGGTTTAATTGTTTTACCTTATACTTTTATTATGCAAATAGTGGGTGTTGCATTAGTTATTAAAATGTTATTTTTTAATTTTAAAAATTGGTTGATTTTCAATTATTATTATTTGTTAGAATCTTTGAAGTATGGTGTTTTAAGTTTACAATTTTCTAAGTTTGTTTATTTGCCTTCAACAACAATTATGGGAGGTATGATAATTTGTATATTTATTATCTTTGCTTTATTATCTTTTTCATTTAGTGATTTTGAATTAAAACCAAAATATTATTTTCCATTTTTTATATTTTCCTCACTTTATGGTGCAGGATTATTAGGTATATATATTTATTCTATGATTAGAGAATTTTTAGGAAGTGATTACAGATGGGTAAAAAGTTAGAAAGTGACCATAAGGTCAATAAAAATATATTTTTAGCTGCATTATTATTTTTATTAATATTTATAGTGGCAGGTTATTCAGGAATTATGTTATATGATTCATATAAAAAAGATACTTTAGAATATGATTATTCTTTATTAAACCAACAAGTATTATTGGATGACTTATATGATAATTATTTAGAAGATGTGAATTCACAAGATGAAAAATGTGCCATTTTAGTTAATCAATTAGATTCTCAATTAGAAGTAAATAAAGAGCTATTTGAAAGATTAACATTAATTAATAAAAATGCAATTGTAGATACTGATAATAAATTAAAATACACTTATGTTTTGACAAATATTAAACTTTGGTTACATTATAATAAAATAACTAAAGAATGTAAAGATTTAAATCTTACAAGTGGACTTTATTTTTATCCAGAAGTTAAGAGTGATAATAGTAAACGTGAAATGTTATATGCTAAAACTATAGTTTTTCAAAAAAAATTACAAGAATTTGATAAGGCTTGTAATTATGATTCTTTTGCTTTGCCATATCTTTCTTATATACCTATATTAAATCAAATAATATCTGATTATAATGTCACACAAAGTCCAGCAGCTGTTGTTAATGGTAAAGTTATTTATGAATTTCCAAAAGATATGAATGCTGAATTTTATGCTAGTTATGGATGTACTTTGAAATAAAAAAAAAGATCTTTAAATTATTCTTTTAAATTTTTATTTTCATATTGACAAAATTTTGTGATAGGACAATTAAAACAATTTGGTTTTCTAGGATAACATATATTTTGTCCTAATATTACAAATAAATAATTTGTTTTACTCCAGTATTTTTTAGGAAGATTTTGTCTAAGATAAAATTCAGTTTCTAAATTTGTTTTGGTATTAATTAATCTTATTCTATTTAGTATTCTATGTACATGTACATCTACACAAATTGCAGGTGTTGAATAAGCAACACTTAAAACTAGATTTGCAGTTTTTCTACCAACACCAGGTAATTGAATTAACTCTTCAATAGTATTTGGTATTTTATTATTAAATTTAGTTTCTATTATTTTTGGCAGTTTTTTAAGATGTATGGTTTTTTTTTTATAAAAGCCAACACCATATAGAATTTCTTCTAATTCTTTTGGATCTATTTTTTTAAGATCAGAAAAAGATTTGATTTTTTTAAATAATTTATTGCAAACTCTGGCTGTTGTTGTATCTTTAGTTCTACTAGAAAGAATAGTTCCAATTAAAACAAAAAAAGGATCTTTGGTTTTAATATGTATTTGTTCAGCTAAAGGTATTTTATAATCAATTAAACTTTTGGATAATATATCATATATTTTTATAGTTTTATTAATATCTAGTTTCATGATTTTTCAAAAAAGTATTTTAAATTTAACTGTACTATTTATATTATGGATAATAGAATTTATAAATATAAAATATTGTTTGTGTGTACTGGTAATGTTTTTAGAAGTTTGTCTGCAAAATATTTGTTAGATGAATTTTTAAAAGAAAAAGGTATTAACAATGTTTTTGTAGATTCTGCAGGAATAATTGCAAAACCTCAAAATTTAATCTTTAGTGTTGTTTCAGAATTAGGTCTATTAGGTGTTGACATAAAAGATCATAAACAAAAAAAATTAACCCAGGAAATGATTTGTAATTATGATTTAGTTGTGGCAATTAGTAAAAATCATCAAAAATTTATAAAGGATAATTTTAATCTTAATGTTCCTCTATTTTTAGAAATTGTTAAAAATAAAAAAGAAGATATTAAAGATAACCGTGAAGTTTTAGATAATTTAAATGGGTGGGCAGAAGATATGTATAATAAATCTATAGTTAGAAAAATTTATAGGTATATTCCTGAGTTTTATAATAACTTTGAAAAATTCATAAAAAAATAACTTTTAAATATTTCCAGAAGATCCAAATCCTTTTTCTCCTCTAATTGTTTCATCAAGGCTTTCTACTTCTATTATTTTGTCTTTAAATATAATAGTTGGAATTAATTGAGCAATTTTGTGCCCTTTTTCAATTTTTATATCTTTATCACTACTATTAAATAAACAAATTTTTATTTCTCCAGTATATTCTCTATCAATAACACCTGCAAAAACATCAAGTCCCATTTTAACTGAAAGTCCACTTTTAGGAGCGATTCTTCCATAAACATCTTCATAATGATTGCCAATTTTAGGTAATTGTATAGCAATTCCAGTAGAAACTGTTTCTCTAGATTTTGCTTTTATTGTTATTTCTTGATCAGAAAATAAATCATAACCGGCATCATTTTCATGAGCTTTAATTGGTAATTTTGCAGTTTCTGTTAATTTTTTTACTTTAATCATTTTTAGACCTCTTTTTTATAGTGATATTTTTAGAATATTAAATTAATTTAATGTTTTCAAGTATACCAAATGAATATAAACTATCTCCAAAAAACATTTGTTCTTTAGAAAATTGAATATTTTTAAAACTATCTTTACAATTACCTGTAAAATTTAAATTAGTAATGGTATTTTCAAATTTTCCATTAATAATTTCTTTACCTTGATTTATAGTTAAAGAAAATTCTCCATTTGTCAGATTACTAGTATGAAAACCCATCATACTATATACTAAAATACCTTTTTTAGTTTTTGCAATTAAATTTTCAATTTTATTTTTTCCATTTTCTAAAATTAAATTTGTATGCTCAGAACTTATTGATCCATATGCTGAACTTCTAAATCCATTTCCTGAAGATTTTTTATTAGCTAAAGTGGAACCATATACATCATAAATTGCAGTTTTAAATTTACCTTTGTTTATAATGTTTTTATTAGTGGTTTTATAACCCTCATCATCAACACTTTGAGATCCTAAAAAATAATCAAGATGTGGTTTTTCAACTAAATTTATATTTTTTGAAAAAACTTCTTTATTTTTAAGATTATATAAGTAACTTTCTTTTTTAAAAATAGTTTCTCCAATAGTTGCAGGAACAATTAATTCATCAAATATTTCTTCTATTAACTCTGGAATAAATATTAGTGTGTATTTATCTTTTACACCTTGTTTTGGATTTAGAAGATTATTAGCATTTATTTTTGCTTGTGTTATATTATTATTAATATCAATATCTTTTGTTTTTGTAAATATACTTGAAAAGCCACCGCTACTAGGTTTTTTAAATTTTGTATTTATGTGTGTACCTATATTAACACAAGTATTTTTATTTTCCTTTTCAAAATAAGGGTTGATATAGAAATTGTAGTGATTAACTTTACTTATTGAGCCTTCATAAGATTTTATATATTTGTCTTTAGTAAGTTCCTTTTTTGTATCTTCTATTAATTTTTCAAAGCATATATTTTCAATATTTTTATCGAATTTAATTTTAGTTTTACTTTTACTAGATCCAAAACTTTTTATTTTTAAATTATTTTTTAATTTAGCTACATTTTTTGCTTTTTTAATACCTGCAAGAATGTTTTCTATATTAAATTTATTTAGTGTGTATTCTCCAATTTGCCCATTTATTAAAACTTTTATAAGCAATGCAGAATTTTCTTTATAACTATTTTTACCTATAGAAAACTTTTCAATATTACTTTTTTCTAAATTGTTTTCTTGATAATAAAATTCAATATTTTCTTTTTTAGATAATTTTGAACAATAATCTAATAATTCATTTTTATTCATGCTTAGTTCCACCAATAATTGTATTTTTAATTTTAATATATGGTCCACTACCACTAACAAATGCGCTTTGACCACCTTTACCACAAAACCCAAAGCTAAAATCTCCTACTTTATTACCTAAAGAATCTATATTTTTCAAATAATTAAGTATATTTCCAGAAATGCTTGCTTGTTTAAATTTAGAAATTATTTTTCCATTTTTCATTTTATAAGCATTTTTTATACCAAACATAAATGTACCTACTGAAGGATCTACTTGACCTCCAGCAAAGCCATCTAATAAAAAGCCATCAAAATTATTTAAAAGATCTTTATATTTATCTTTGCCTTCTTTAAAATAAGTATTACTCATTCTAACTATTGGAATTTTACTATAACTTTCACTTCTTGCAGCACCGTTAGATTTCAAATTTAATTCACTAGCAGATTCAATATCCATTAAATATTCATTAACAATTCCGTTTTTGATAATAGTTCTAGGTTTTGCAAGTATTCCTTCATCATCATATTTATAATATCCAAATTCTTTTTTAGTTGGATCATCAATAATGGTAATGTTTTTATTACAAATAACTTGTCCTAATTTTAATATTGATGAATTATTTATAACTGCATCAGCTTCAGCAGCATGACCTATTGCTTCATGTGCTAATAAATCACTTAATTCTGGAGTTATAATTATATCAGATTTTGTTGCAGGACATGGTTTAGAATTTAATAATTCTATGATTTTATTATTATTATCTATTAATATTTTTTCTTTTTGTTTAAAACTTATTTTTTCTAAACCTCCAAGATGTCCTATTCTATGTACACTTTGTTCTATAATATCATCTTTTTTAGAAACTAATGAAGAGTACATTATTATATGTGGGTCTTCTTGATAAATGTAAGAATATGGATTTACAAAATATTTTTTTCTTAAAATTTCCATATAAGTTAAATTAGAATTTAATATTTCATAAAATTTATCTTTCTTTTGCTTTTTAATAAAATTTGCATTTATTTTTTGTAATTCTTTAGTTTTATTACTAATATTAATATCTTTAAAATTTGTATATTTAATTTTACATTTAGCTTTAGTAGTTGAAAATTCATTTAGTTTTGTTTTTTTATTAGTTTTAAGAGTATTACTAATGCACTTATCAATAATAAATTTATAATTATCTATATTATTAGTACTACAAAACCCTAATTTTTGATTTTTGTAAACTCTAATACCTATTCCAGAGGTATTATTTTCTTTAATATTTTTAATATCTTTATTTTGTATGCTTATAGAATTTGTATAATTATCTTCATATCTAATATCATAATAATCTAAATTTTTAGATTCTAAATATGATTTGATATTGTCTATTTTGTTTAGGAATTCATTTTTATTTTTAGAAGTTGTTTTTATTTTGTTCATAATATTATAATTTTAAGTAAAAACATTTAAATAATATTACTTTAGTGTTTTTAATTTTCAAAACAATATGTTTTTATTAATATTTCATATAAATTATATACTTTTTGATAATCTAAGAATAATAATCTAATATTTAGATGATAATTAATTAAATTAAAAGAGGTGTTAAACTATGGTGATTGTTTGGTTGATAGTAATTGTGTTTTTACTGTTAATTAGTTTAAGAGTAGTAAAAGAGTATGAAAGAGGAATTAAATTTGTTTTTGGTAGATTTGATTCAGTTATGAGTCCTGGATTAAATTTAGTAATACCTATTTTTCATACTTATCAAATAGTAGATATAAGAACTAAAGCTGTTGATGTACCTGATCAAGAGGCAATAACTAAAGATAATATTGCAGCAGGAATTAATGCTGTTATTTACTATAAAATTTCAGATGCAAAAAAAGCTATTATAGAAGTTCAAAACTATTATTATGCTGTAAGTCAATTAGCTCAAACAACTATGAGAAATATAGTTGGAGAAGTTGAATTAGATGAACTTTTAAGTAATAGAGATGGTATTGCTGCAAAAATTAGAGATATAATAGATAAAGCTACAGATCCTTGGGGTATTAAAGTTGAAGGTGTTGAATTAAAAGATGTTGTTTTACCTCCAGATATGAAAAGAGTTATAGCTAAACAAGCTGAAGCTGAAAGAGAAAAAAGAGCTGTAATAATAAAAGCTCAAGGAGAAGTTATTGCTTCAACTAATTTAGCAAAAGCTGCACATACTTTAGCAACTTCTGCAGGTGCTCTTCATTTAAGAACACTTCAGACATTAAATGATCTCTCTTCAGATCAAAGCAATACAGTTATATTTGCAATACCTCTTGAACTGTTAAGAGCTTTTGAAAGAGTTGGTTTAGATAGGAATGTAATTAATAAAATTACAACTTTAAAAAAGAAAAAATAATCTTTTTTTCTTTTTTCTTTTTTTTTAAATTATAATGATATTTTTGATTTTATATGCAAGATGGTCTAAAAAACACAAAACAGAAAAAAATAGATGATTTTAATAAAACCTTATTAAGTAAGAAAAAAGAGGATTTTTTTCATAAAATTTACTATTTCATTATAAGTTTTCCTAATTTATATAAATATAAAAATGTAATTAAGTATTTAAGTATAGGTTTGTTTGGAACTGTAGTTGATTACATTGTCTTATTATTTTTAACAGAAATAATTGGTGTTTTTTATTTAATTTCAGCATCTATATCTTATTGCCTAGGAATTATAAGTAATTTTTTATTAAACAAAAAATTTACTTTCAAGTTTGAAAATAATAAATTTAATTATGTGATGAGAGCTTTTTTATCTTATTTTTTAGTTTCTATTTTTAGTTTAATTATCACTTTATTATTTATGAGTTTTTTTGTAGAAGTTGTTCATATAAATTATATAATTGCAAAAATCACAATTTCTTTAGTAATGATATTTTATAGATATTTTGCACATTCTAGATGCTTCAAAAAATAAATCTTCGCATTTAGTTATATTTTTATATTCTTTCTATCTTTATTCTATATTATATTTTAGAAAATTAAAATAAAAAATGGGATTAATTATGAACTTAACTAAAGATAATGTTGGACAATTAGTTGAAATTATTAAATTAAAAGATAATAAAGAAATTAAATATGAAGGTTATATTATTAAAATTTCTGAAAGTTCAGTTGATTTAAAATTATTAGATAATTCTTATAATATTTCTGTAAATATAAATGAAAATACTAAAATTTCTTTAAAAGATGAAAAAATAGAAATTGGTAAACCACCATTTTCGAAAATTATAAATAATAAAGATTTACCAAATATAACTTATATTGGAACTGGTGGAACTATTGGAACCCATATAGATTACAAAACTGGTGGAGTTTCAATGACTAGAAAACCAGAAGAAATAGTTGTAACTACTCCTGAATTATTAAAAATTGTAAATTTAAAAAAAGTAAGCTCTCCAGTTATGAGAGGTAGTGAAGATTTAACTTATATTGATTGGCAAAAAATATCTGCAGAAGTTTATGATTCACTAATAGATGATGATATAAATGGAATTATTATTAGTCATGGAACAGATACACTTTGTTGGACTGGAAGTGCAATTTCTTTTATGATTGAAAACATAAATAAACCTGTTCTTTTAGTAGGTGCTCAGAGATCTCCTGATAGAGCTAGTTTTGATGGATCTATGAATTTAATATGTGCTGCATATTTTATTAAAGAGAAAGTTCCTGGAGTATATTTAGTTATGCATGCAAGTATAAATGATGATTTTTGTTATGTTACTAGAGCAGTAAAATCTAAAAAATTACATACTTCTAGAAGAGATGCTTTTAAATCAGTAAATGATTTACCAATTGCTAAAGTTTATTTAGATGGTAAAATTGAATATTTACAAAATAAAAAAGATGTTTATGATTATTATAAAAATAATTTAAAACCAGTTTTAAATAATGATTTTGAAGAAAAAACAGGTGTTCTTCAAATTTGTCCAAACTCAAATCCAAAAATAATGGATTGGTATATTCAAGAAGGCTATAAAGGTCTTATTTTAGAAGGAACTGCTTTAGGTCATATTCCTACGGGTTCAGGTGGAGAAGATAAAACTTTTCCTAATCAATTGAACTGGTTACCATATTTAGAAAAAGCAAATAAAAAAGGAATAATATTAATTATGACTAGTCAATCTTTATTTGGAAGAGTTAATAATAAAGTTTATTCCAATTTAAGATCAATTTCTAAAAGTGGTGTAGAATATTTAGAACAACATGATATGTTATATTCAGTAGCTTATATTAAGTTAGCAATAGCTCTTAAAAAGTTTAAAACTAAAGAAGAAGTTATTAATTTTATGAAAACAAATATTTGTGGAGAAATAAGCTCTAAAGAGATATCTAATAGTTTTGAAAACTCTTTAAAATAATTTGGAGGTGTTTTAATTGAATTATTCTAGAATTGATTCTTTAAAAGAAAATCCAATATTAAAAAAATATTTTATAAAACCTAAATTTATAGATTCTAAAAATCTAAATATTTATGTTGAGCTTTTAAAGAAGGGTTATTTTGATGTTTTTATTAAAAAATTTAATTTATTTTTAAAAAAACATACATTTGGTACTAACCAAATTAAGTTTTTATTTATTTATTTGGAGTATTTACTAGAAAAGGAAGATATATTTAATAAAAAAATTATAGCCAAAATATGTGTATATTTTTTTAGTATGAGTAGATGTATTTATTTAGGAGTATATAATAAAGAAATAATTAATTATATTAAACAAAATAGTAATATATTAAGTAAACATAAATCATTGAACATTAGATTTTGGGATAAAGACTATTACAAATTAATTGAGTTAGAAGATAAAATTACCACTATAAATAAAAATACGGGATTTTATATTAAAGAACATTTTAAAATATTAAATAAGAAGTTTAAGAAAAAAGAATTTACAAAGAAGATTTATTTAAAAACAGTAGATGATCTTAGAAATAGTGTTAAAATAAGTATAGATGATTATTTGGCAGAAAAAAATAATTGTTTAATAGTTTCTATAAATAAAGCTCTTTCTAAATATGATAATAATAAATAGAATTGGTTGAACTTGTGAATAATTATGAAACAAATAAAAATAACAGATGATTTAGATTATAAAGAATTAGGATTTGCTTGTGGATTAGAATTACATCAACAATTAGATACACATAAATTGTTTTGTAATTGTCCTTCAATAATAATTACTGATAATTCTAAACCAGATAAAATTATTACTAGAAAATTAAGAGCAGTTAATTCTGAAAGTGGAGAGGTTGATTTAACTGCATTTTATGAACAACAAAAAAATATAAATTATATTTATAAGGTTTATAATTCTTGTAATTGTTTAGTAGAAACAGATTCACAACCTCCTTTTCCTATAAATAAAGAAGCTCTTGAAATTGCTGTGATTGTATCTAAACTAACACATTCGACATTAGTAGATAAATCTTTTGTTATGAGAAAACAGGTTATAGATGGTAGCAATGTTAGTGGATTTCAAAGAACAGCAATGATTTCTACAGATGGTTATTTAAATTTTGATTTTGGAAATGTTAGAATTAACAAGCTACTTCTTGAAGAAGATTCTGCTAGACCAATAGAACGAAATGAAAAAGAAGCTATTTTTTCTTTAGATCGTTTAGGAGTTCCATTAATTGAGCTTGTTGTTTGGCATGATATACATACACCTGAAGATGTTCAAAAAGTAGCATTAAAATGTGGGCAAATATTTAGACTAACTAGTAGAGTAAAAAGAGGTCTTGGAACAATTAGGCAAGACATTAATATTTCTATTAATAATGGTGCCAGAGTAGAAATAAAAGGTACTCAAAATTTAGATTTAATCCCAGAAATAGTAAAGCGAGAAATTATTAGGCAATTAAATTTAATAGAAGTTAAAGCTGAACTTAAAAGAAGAAATATTTCTAAATTTAATATTAATTCTAAATTAATTTCAGAGATATTTTCTAAATCTGAAAGTAAAATTATAAATTCTGCTTTTAAAAATAAAAAAGAGGTTTTTATTTTTAAACTAGAAAATATGAAAGGAATATTAGGTTTTGAAATTCAGCCTGATAAAAGAGTTGGGAGTGAAATATCTTCTTATCTTAAAAAAAGATCTAAACTTAATGGTTTATTTCATTATGATGAATTACCTAATTACGGGATTACTGAAGATGATCTTTTAATTATAAAAAACAAACTAAATCTTCAAGAAAATGATTCTTTTATAATTACAATTTGTTCTAATTCTGAAATTGAATTAGTAAAACAAATTATTGAAGATAGATTAAACAAATTAACTAATGGTGTTTTAGAAGAAACTAGAATTATAACTCCTGAAGGTAGCACGATATTTCAAAGAGTTCTTTCCGGTGGTGCTAGAATGTATCCAGAAACTGATTTAAATGATATCACTTTTGATAAAGAATTATTAAGTAGTGCTTGTAGTAATTTGCCTTTAAATATTAAAGAAAGAAGAGAATTATATTTAAATAAATTTCATTTAAATAAACAATTAGTAGATAAAATGGTTCTTAGTAATTATGCTTTGGTTTTTAAAAATATTATTTATAATTTAGATGTTGATGCAACTAGAGTAGCAGTATTTTTATTAGAAGATTTAACTAAGCTTTCTAGAGATCATTTAATTAATGAATATAATTTAGATAAAAAACGTATTTATGAGTTTTTTAGTTATAAAGATTTTAATAAAATTCCAAGCTCTAAATTACTAGATGTTTTTGTAAATTTTATTAAAAATGAAACTTCAGTTTATAAAACTATTAAAGATTTAAAAATCTTTGAAGAATTGGACTCTATTAAACCTTTAGATATAATACAAGAAATAATCCTTGAAAATAAAAATAAAATTATTCAACTAAGAGAAAGATCTAGAAGCTTGCTTATGGGTGCTTTTATGGCTAAAACAAAAGGGTTAATTGATGGTAAAAAAGCTGCTCAAATCATATCTTTTGAGCTAGATAAGTTTCTAAAAACATTATAATTAATTTTAATTTAAAAACATATGTTTTTAAATATTTTAACTAATATATTTTTGATTAACATGGTGAATAAACTTAAAAATTCAAAGAAAAAGATTTCTAAGAAATCAAAATTAGATAAATCTAAAAAGCCTAAATATAAAAGTCCTAACAAATCTTTATCTAAGACCAAAAAAGTGGCTCTAATTAAAACTAAAAAAAGGTTACAATCTAAAAAAGTTTCTAGAAAGCCTAAATTAAATAAAACTATTAAGAAAAAGTTTCCTGATCATAATAATCCTACTGAAGTTAAAAAGTACTTAGAAAGAACTTCATCAGACCATCATCTTAAAAGATGTAATTCAAATTGTTTTTTAAAATCTATTTTTTCTAAAACTGGATTTTACAAATTTGCATGGTTTCCATTTGTAATATTATTTTTTGTTTTAATAATGAATTTTGTGTTTGAATTTATTTTATATACAAATGTTGCTTTAATGCAAATACAAATTGCAAAAAATGCATTGTTATTTTCAGTATTAATTTCTACTTTGTTTATAGTTAATCTTGCTTGTTATTTTTATATGGGTTCTACTGGTTCAGCAAAGAATTTTAGATTTAAAAGAATTTTACCTATAGTTTTAAAATTAATTTTAACTTTGTTTTTTATTGAAGTTGTGTTAGCTTTAATATCTTATTTTACATTTATACAGCCATATTTATTATTGGTCTTTAAAGATTCGGTATTGAAACAATCTTATATTTTGTATTCTGTATTTGTTGTGTTAGTAAAATCTATATTTTACTTATTAACTTTTTGTATGTCATATATATTATATAGTCTTACAAAATTCAGGAAATTATAAAATTAATTTGGTAGATTTTATGGATAATAAAATATATTATGCACCTTGGAGAAAAGAATGTATTAATGATTCTTCTCAAAAGGAAAGTTGTGATTCTAAAACTTGTGTTTTTTGTAATATAAAAAAAAGAGATTCTAAATTATTATTATTGGATACAAAACATTCTTTTATTCAAGCTAATAAATTTCCTTATGGTGGAGGTCACTTATTAGTAATTCCAAAAAGGCATATTAATACAATTACTGATTTAACTAGTGAAGAAAGAAAAGATATATTTAATTTATTAGATTTAGCAACCTATGTTTTAGACTTATATTTCAAACCAGAAGGTTATAATATTGGTTGTTCTGTAGGTCAGGTTGCCGGAGAAAGCATACATCATTTACATTTCCATGTACTACCTAGATTTCTAGGAGATGTAGGTTGGAATAGGCTATGTAATTTTAACGTAATATCTCTTTCTCCAGAAGAATTAATTAAAAACCTAAAAAAGTTAGTACGAACTAAAAAACTTAAGAAAAAATTTGATATTTTATAAAATTTTGATTAATAAAGTTTTTAAGTAAAATTAGAAACTATTTTAAATATAATTCAACAAATATATATAATGTAAATATGTTTTTTATGGGGATGAATTTATGAAATCTATTTTTAGTAGAGCTTTTAAGAAAAAGACAGATGATTTTGAAATTGAAATTGATGAACAAATTATAAAAGAAAGCAAGATTCAAAAAAAAAGAGTAATTAAAGAATATAGGGATTATAAGGATAAGGATTTTGAATGGTTAATAAATCACTTACATAAAATAGATGATGTTGTTAATAAAAATTCATTTGGAAATAGAAATAAATCTTCTTTTATTCTTGATGGTCATAAATTTTATAAAAATGATGAAACTAGAGAATTATTTAATAAAATGTATGATAATTATACTGCCTATTTTTATGCACTAAAAAGATACATTTTAGTTAGAAAAGAATCAACTAAATATGATGATCTTGGAGAGGATGCTTATCTAGCTGCTGGTCAAATTAAAGAATTAGATAGAGAAGCAGGAGATATAGAAAAAAAATTAAATTTATATCTTGATAATATTAATAAAATAAAAACTATAATTAGAGAGTGTGTGGGATTATAATTTTCCAACACACTTAAATCTTTTTCTTTGTAAATTTTAATTATTTAATTAGTTTTACATCATTCCTTTTGCCATTCCTTTTGCTGTTCTTAAACATTTTTTATGCCAGTATTGTCCACCCCATTTTTTATCACAACCAGGCTGGTTACATAATGCACATGTTTCAGTAGGATATTTAGCTTTTGAAAGATCAATTTGTTGTACTTTGATTTCTTTCTTTTTTTCATCTTTGTTTTCTTTTTTTTTACCAAACCATTTTTCAAATACCATTGTCATAATCACCTTTTTAAAATATTTTGTAAATAGCCTGAAGGAGATTTGAACTCCTGTCACAAGATCCAGGGTCTTGTATGCTTGGCCACTACACTATCAGGCTAGAATATTATTAAAATATATTGTATTTTTCATTAAGTATTTTATATACTTCAATCCAATTTTTAACTCTAGTTATGTTCTTAGGTAGTTTAAAGTCATATTTATTCCAATGATATTCTCCATTTAAATCGAATAATATTACTGGAATACCTACTTTAGAACATTTTAATGCATTACTTAAATTGTCGTCAATTAAAATATCTATGTTAAGTTCTTTACAAATTTCATCTTTATCTTTTACAATTCCTAAAAGGTCTTTATATTCTATATGTTTAATATCTTCAAAAAAGATATTTTCAAAATATTTTTCAACCCATAGTTTAGTTCTTTTAGCAAGATTTATGTGTCTAGCAGTAATAAGATAAATTTGATTATTTAAATCTATTTTTTCAATAATTTTTTTTGCATCCTGTATTGGATCAACAAATTTTAAATCTTCTTTAAGTATAATTTTATGAAATATATTAATTCTTTTTTTAATTTCTTCTTCATCTTTAGTTTCATATAAAGGATTAGAATTAATGCTAGAATCTATATGTTTTTGATAGTATTTTATCATTGCTTTACTTGTATAACATATTGTTTCATCAATATCTATTGCTATTTTAGCCATTTTTATCACAATTATTTATTTATAATTTCTAAAGCAGTTTGTTTAAATTTTTCTTTTTTATTTTGATGTTCTTTTAGAAATTTATTTAAGAAAGAAACACAATTTTTTTTACATTCCCCGCAAAGTAATTCTCCATTTTTACATTTATTAAAAGTTTGATTTAAAAATTCATCATCAGCATTGTGAAATTTAAAAATTTCATAAATTTTACAGATTTGTGGTTGTCCACCTTTTTCTTTTTGTTCTTCAAGAGTAATTCTACCACCTGTAAATGATTTATTTATTTTTCTTTTAACTTCATCGCTAGTATCATTTAAAAATATAGCAGTATCAGGTTCTGAAGATGACATTTTTTTACCTTCTTTAAGACCTGATTGGTGTTGAAAATAGAAAAAAGATGGTGTTTCAAAATCATAATTACATCTTTTTGAAATATCTCTTGTAATTCTAGCATGTGGATCTTGTTCAATTCCAATTCCTGTAATTGTTGGTGATTTTCCAAATTCATTTGGTAGTTGTATATGTAATATATCTGCAATTTGTAATAATACAGATCCAAGTTTCCCATAATCAGAATGTCCATAAATTGCTCTAAACATATTTTCTGTAATTTTTTTAGAAATTTCATAACTTAAAGTATAATATTGTGGTTTCTGATTAGATTGTAAATAAATATCATCTTTATCAACACCTAATGCTAGTAAATCCATAAGATTATCTAAAGCATATTCTTTAGATTTATCTAAGTTTGGAACTTTATAATCTTCTCTACTTATATATGCATCAATATCAGAAATTACAAATTTACTTTTTGCACCTAGTTTTTTAAAAATTAAATAAAAATCTATATCTAATTTGTGACCTAAATGATATGACCCTGAAGAAGCAATACCTGTAAGTTGTGAAAATGGTTTTTTATTTTGTATGCATTGTTCAATTTTATCAAAATCCCTTTGTGCAATAATAATTTTTCTATTAAATAAATAATTGTTTATTATATTGTAAGATTCAAATTCTTTAAGTCCAAATTTACTAAATACATGTTTATAATTTTCAATTTTTGATGATCCCCAAGGATCTATAATTTTAGTTTCACTCATAATTATTTATACCTTTATTTTTAGAATGCTTTTTTTATATAATATTTATATATACAATATATTAAAATATTTACTAAAGTAAAAATAATCGTTATATCTTTAAAAATAAATTTAATTGTCAAGAAATAGCATATATTTAATAAAAATACTTCTGTTCATAAAATATAGTTATGACTTCTAGATTATCTATATTTTTATAAAACTTATTTTTAATTTCAGTAATATTATATAGAAATTCCGTTTTAGATTTTACTTCAAAACTTATTTCTAAATCAAAACAGCCTATAACTTTAGAGATATCTATAACATTAAGATTATTTTTAAGATATAATATGATGTTTCTACTGTTTTCTATACTCAAATCTTTAAATTTAATAAGTAATTTATATTTTTCTATATTTAATTTATTAAAATCTAAAAACATACTTTGTTTTAATATTATTCCATTATTTTTAAATTTATTAATGGATTTAACAAAATATACAGTATCAATATTTAGTTCATTACAAATGTCTACAGTACTAATTCTACTATTGTTTGTTAGTATTTCTAAAATTTTTATATCTTTATTTTTTAATATTAATCTTTTAGAATCTAAAAATGTACTTTTTTCTAAATTTAAATTTCTAAACTTATTATTTAAATAATCTTTGTAATAATAGTATTTTTCAAAAGTTTCTAAAATTAAGTAGTTTTTAAAATTTTTATAAAACAAGTTTCTAAAAGCTGTAAATTTATTATTAAAATCATATGTGTTTTTAGAAATAAATTCTATTATTAAATCATAATTGTTACAGCATTCGCATATATAGTTAATATATTTTTTATCTTTTAAGTAAGAAATTATTTTTTCTAGATTTTCAGAATTTGTATTAAGTTTTAAATATATTTTATGATTTTTAAAACCTAGTTTATAATAATCAATAATAGTAATGAAATTTAGAATGATTTTTTCTTCAATTAGTTTATTTAATCTATAACTTACCAATTGTTGGGAATTTTTTATTTTTTTAGAAATTTTAGATAGGCTCTGTCTAGAATTTTTTTCTAGCTCTAAGATAAGTTTTAAATCTAACTTATCGATTTTCACAATAAATTTATAGTACAATTGCTTATTTAAAATGAGATTATAATGCTAAAGAAACTAATCTATAATTAAGATTTAACTAAGATGTAATTTCATTTGATTTCAAAGAAAGAAGAAATTTCTTTTTCTAAGTTTTTAGTAAGTTTTATTTTTTCAGATTTTGGTAAGCATCTTCTATAACTTTCCCATAAATATCTTTTATCCATATATATAATTGTACCTTTATCACTTTCTGTTCTAATTACTCTTCCAGCACTTTGTATTACTTTTTGAATAGCTGGTTGAATATAAGCATATAAAAGTCCATTATTATATTTATCTTGATAATATCCAATTTTAGATTTTATTTCAAGATTCATTCTAGCAAGAGGTATTCCAATAATGATTGCAGCTTTAAGATAATTTCCTGGTAAATCAATACCTTCTGAAGCTTTACCACCCATAACTGCAAATAAATTGGATCCAAATCTTAAAGAATGTTCTTTAAATTCATTAATCATTTTTTCAAAATCTAAGGGATCTTGATTTTCTTGTTGTATTAGTTTTGGTTTATTACTTTTTACTAAATCTACAACTTGATTAAGAATTCCAAAACTTGGAAAAAAAATAATTGTGTTTCCAGGTATTTTTTTAACACATTCATCTATATTTTGAGCAATATTTTTATATTCTTGTATATTTCTAGATGCAAATTTTGTAGTTATATTACTAACTAATAAATTTAATCTTTTATCTTTGTCAAAAGGTGAAGTATATTCTTTTAATAATGTACTTTCATTTAAACCAAGTATTTTTTGATACATATTTAAAGGTGTTAATGTTGCTGACATTAATATATTTGAATGTGTGTTTTCAAAAATATTTTTTGTAATTAAAGATACATCTAATGCATTATATTTTATACTTATTGTGTTTTTATCATTTGTAATAAATCTAATATGTGCTTTTAAATTTTCATTCCATTCTTTTAAAAAAAGTGCAATGTTTACTAATGAAGAGCTATGTTTATTTAATTTTTCAACATATTCTAAACCACTCTCTTCTAGATTTGTAATTATGTCATGATAATTATTTTCTAATTTTGGAAAAAATAAATCTTCTTTAGTAATAAATTCTTCTTTTTTATTTTTTAAATATTTTTCTTCTAACTTTTCAAATTTATGTAAAAATTCTATTAATATAGATTTTAGAACTGAATTTTTTAATTCTTTACATTCTTTTATAGCTCTATTTATAATGTAAGTATTAAGAGATCTAGATTGTAATTTTAATACTCTTTCTTCTAAATTATGAGCTTCATCAACTATAACTATACAATTATTAATATCTATTCCTAATTCAGTAAGAAAATTTCCAGATACACTTGTAGAAAAAAGATGATAATAATCTGCAATAATTATTTTACAACTTTTACCATATATTTTTGCAAGTTCATAAGCGCACAAAGGTTTATTTAGTCCATTAGATTTAAAATTTTCTGCTATATCTTTTATTTCTAAATGACTAAGTATGTTTTCATTTTCTAATAATCTATTTATTTTAAATTTCATATTTTCTTTTGTAGATTTATCCTTTGGCTTTATATTTTCATAAAATGAACATTGGTGTTTCTTAGTTGCTTGACTACAAATTTCATAAAAATTAGAGTTTACATTTCTAATTACTGGATCTGTACACATTTTCTTTTTTCCAACAAATTCTATTGCTTTTATATCTAAATCATATTTATTATTAATACCTCTAATTACTTCTAGTGCAATTTTATGTTGTGAAATTTTAGGTGTTAGAAATAAGATTTTAATATCTTTATCTTTAGCATAACTTATTGCTGCTGACAAAGCAGCATCTGTTTTACCAATACCTGTTGGTGCATGTAATAACATGCTTTTTTTAGAATTAATTGTACTATATATATCAGTAATAATTTCATTTTGTTCTTTTCTAAAACTATTATGTCTAAAATAGATTTTTTTAGTAGTATTATTATTTTCTATATTTTGCATATTTTATCAAAATTAAATATATTTTTAAATTAAGCTTTGTTTTAAATAATTATATCTGTAAATTTATATATATCTTTGTAAAGGGTAAGTGGCCATTGCTTTTTAAATATTTTTAACTAATTATTGTTATGACTAAAGATTTAAAGATTATTTCTTGTTATGGAAATAATTATGATTTAGGATATTTACAAGGTAAAGCTCTTAAAAATGAAATTAAATCTAATATTAATGAATTATTAGTTAATAATAAATATTTTCCACATATGAAGTTTTTACCAACTAATAGTATTTCAGATTTAACTAGTTTATATATAGATTATAAATTTAAAGATAATTCTAATAATATAGTTTTATCTTTATGGATGGAAAGATTGCAAGGTATTATAGATGGTGCTAAATGTAAGAAAAATTTAATTAAAAGTATTCAAATTTTAGAAGCAATTTATGTTCCATTAGGAACATCTTTTTGTACAAGTTTTGCATTTCATAAAAGTAAAACTAATAAATTAGGCCCAGTAATACTTAAAAATTATGATATTGCAGATATTATAAGACCATTTAGTTTTTTAAGATATTGTGAACCTAAAAATAAATTTAAAAACTTTGATATGGCTTTAAGTGTTCAACCAGGGGCTCATACTTTAATAAATGAAAAAGGATTTTGTATTTCTTTTAATTTTGGAGTTACTTTAATGGATCCAAAAATTGGTGTGCTTCCAACTTTTATTGCTCAGTATGGTATTGAAAATTTTTCTACAACTAAAGAATTTGTACATTGGGTAAGTGATGTTGTTGCTGCTCAAGGTTGTTTATTTACTGTGTGTGATATTAATTCTAATATTTGTGTTGTTGAAAAAATTGGAGCAATAACAAGTGTTAGGAAAGCTATTGATGGTGCAACAGTTGCTACTAATCATTATGTTAGTAATTCTTTAGCACCTTTAAATTTTGATATAAAAACAACTTATAGTAAAAGTAGTCCACCTTGTCTTAGAAATGTAAGTGTAAATAAATCTAATATTTTAAGATATAATAGAGGTAGAAAACTAATTACTAAATTTAAATCTAAAAAAATAGATTTAGAAGATATTAAAACAATTGCTAAAGATCATAACAATAAAAAAGAAGGTAGTGAAGAAAGTATTTGTAGGCATCATCCAATACTTGGTACTGCAGGATCTGTAATTTTACAACCTAAAGAAAATAAAATTTTAGTTTGTAATGGTAAACCTTGTAAAGAAAAATATAAAGAAATAGATTTAAATAATTATTTTAAATAAAATATTTTTTGATTAATATGAATAATAAAAGTAATATTAGTTTTTCTAATATTAAAAAAGGTGTTATATATTATTTTTCAGGTACTGGTAATACTTTGTGGGTTGTTAATAAATATTTAGAATTATTTTATAAAGAAAATATTGAAATAGATTTAATAGATATTTCTAAAACTTATAGTATTGGTAGTCAAAGTAAATATGATTTTTTGTGTTTTGCATATCCTACTTATGCTTGTAATCCACCTTATTTTATTAAACTTTTTATAAATAATTTTCCTAAGGTTAATAATAAACCTTGTTTTTTAATTAGTACTGCTGCAAAGTTACATTGGGATGTATTAGGATTAAGTGCTAGAATTCTTAGAAATAAAGGTTATAATGTTCTTGCAACTTTTAAATATTATATGCCACATAATATTAGTTTTATGTTTGGTATTCATGTTTCTAAAAATCTTAAAATTAATACAATTCTAGATAAAGCTGATACAAAAATAAACCTAGATTTTGTAAATTTAATTAATAGACAAGCAAAACCTAATTTTAGTGATTTTGCTATATTATCCTCAATTGTATCTTGGTTTTTTAATAGTTTTATAATAAAAGCTAATATTAATCATTGGACTGTTGATAAAGATAAATGTACTTTATGTGGACTTTGTGAAAATATTTGTCCTAATAATAATATTACTATTAAATATAAAAAGAAAAAAGTAATTTTTGGAAATGATTGTTTATTTTGTGGACGTTGTTATAATTTTTGTCCTCAAAGAGCAATTGATTATAAAAATAATAAATTCAAAAAAGATTTTGGAAGATATATTAAATTCAAAAATCTTTTGTGTGAAGATAATGATTTTAAAAGATAATTTTATAATTTATATGTTTAATGGAATATTATCTTAATCTATTTATGAAATTTATATTGTAAAATCAAATTTGTATAATTAAATTATTTTATATGATAATAAAACATATTTAAATATTATCTCTAATTATTTTATTATGATTCTAACAAATTATTTTCTAAAGCCTAAATGTAAATCTGATTCTAAAAAAGTATCAGCTCTTTAATTGCAGTTATTCTCTTAGTTTTGGTGGTTGTGGTTTTAATAACTATTATATTAAATTGGAGTAAATTATTTACTAACAAACAATTAATTCAAACAAATAATTTTGCAACAGAAAGTATAGCTGTTCAAGATTCTACTTTAATGTTAAAAACAGAACTTGCTGCTTCATCAAACTATACATAAAGAATAATTGTTAAAAATATAACTTCTAACACTACTGGTATTTTAACTGGTTATAAAATACTAGTTACTGAAAATCCTAATGATTATAATTTTTTAAATACAAAAATAGATTTTGATACAGAGGTAACTGTGTTACCTGGAAATATAAATAACTTTGAAGTAGTTTGTTTTCCTTCTAGAAAATTTGATTTGTTACTTTACACAAATCATAATACTACAGAAAAAATAACAGTTAATGTAAATATTTATGATCCTTTATCTTGTGCTCAATATGATGCCAATATTAACCTACCAATAATAAGTAGTGTAGTTTCTAATAATAGTGGTATTTATAGTGATGGAGATGAAATTAATCTAACTGTTACTAGTAATGCTACTGGTCAAAACTTAACAGCTGATTTTTCAGAAATAGATTCTAATTATGATGTTGGTGAAGAAGTAGTAACTGATAATGATAATAAAACTTATAATATAGTTTATACAATATTAGTATATAATATTCGTTGTGATTCTTTTTATGATATTAATATAACAGCAACAGATGATTTTGATTTTAGTGATAGTGAAACTGAAAATGTTGAATTAGATAATGTGGCTCTAAATGTTACTGTTAATCTATTAACTACAACCGTTACTGCTCCTGATTTAAATGGGACTATTAATGATTCAATAGCAACTCTTAGTTTGGTTGTAGATGGAGAAACTTATACTCCAACTAATAATGGAGATGATACTTGGAGTCTAACAAATGTAAATGAACTTGAAGCTGGTACTTATGATGTTAATATTTGTGCAACTGATAGTATTGGAAATGTAGTTTGTGATAATAGTGTTAATGAATTAGTTATAGAAGAAGTTATAGAAGACTTAACTTGTCCGAATGGTTACGTGTTAGTACCAAATGACCTTACTTATAACACAGGAGACTTTTGTGTAATGCAATTTGAAGCAAAAGTTGATCAAAATAGTGATGGTATTGGAGATAGTAATAGTTTTTGTCAATATGATTCTTATCATGTTTGGGGTAATGATACTAATGGCTGTTCTTATACTGAACCTGGAAGATCAGTTATAAGTACAATAGAAGGTTATCCTTTAGCTTATATTAGTTGGATAAATGCTAAAGCTGCTTGTGAAAGTATTGGGACAGGTTATCATTTAATAACTAATGATGAATGGATGACAATTGCTAGAAATATAGAATCTCAAGGTGAAAATTGGAGTACAGGTACTGTTGGCTTAGGATATATTCCACGAGGTAATAGTGGATGTAATTGGGCTATTGATGGTACTACTGTTTTGATTGGAATACATCAGAGAAATTTAATATTAAGTAATGGAAATGAAATTAATGATCTTGTAGGAAATGTTGCTGAGTGGGTAGATAAAACCATTACTAGAGGGAATCTGCCTCAGCCTCAACCATATAATTCAAGTTTAGAATATGATGATATATTAAGTTATGGTTCACTTAATAGAGATGCCTACGATTTTGCAATAGGTAAAGACTATAATTCTGATAATAGTATAGGTGTCTTGAATAATAATTATCTTGCTGGTTCATTACATGTAGTGCCTTTTGTGCGTGGTGGTGATTGGTGGAAGGAGGCAGGTGCAGGTATTTTGACTTTAAGCTTATACTTTGACTGTCCGGTCATACAGTATGGTTTTCGTTGTTCTGTAGGATCATAAATTAAAAATAACAGTTTTTTTTGACCTTGAATAATGATTGGATAACTGTTATTTGTTATCTATATGGGTAAATTTAAATTTAATTATTTTTAAGTCACCTATTTTGTGGTTGGCCCTTTATTTAATTTTTTTAAAAAGTTTTGTTTTTAGATACCATTTTAAACAATACTTTTAAATACACTAACTTCTACTTTTATAATATATATTTTAAAAATTTAAATGATAAATTAAGAAGGTTGAAAAAATATGGTTGTAAAAAAGAAAACTTCTAAAAATAGAAGTAAAGACTTTATTCTTTGGTTTAATGAAATTGGTATAGAAGATGTTCCGTTAGTTGGTGGTAAGAATGCATCTTTAGGAGAAATGTATTCTAATTTAACAAAAAAAAAAGTAAATGTGCCTAATGGCTTTGCTGTTACTGCTTATGCTTATAGATATTTATTAGATAAAGCTGGTATTAAAGATGATATTAAAAGAATTCTAAAAGATTTAGATGTAAATAATTTAGAACAACTTGCAAAAAAAGGTAGTGAAGTTAGAAGATTAATAAGAAGTGCTAGTTTTCCAAAAGAATTAGAAGAAGAAATTATAAGTTCTTATTATAATTTAGAAAAAAAAGAAAAAATAAAAGATTTAGATGTTGCTGTTAGAAGTAGTGCAACAGCTGAAGATTTACCTAGCATATCTGAAAACGAGTTTGTTTTATTAAAAATAAATAGTAGGATAGTTTATGACACAATTAAAAATATTTATAAAACATATGTGCCTATAGGTAATCAAAAAATTGAAGTTCCTTGTATGGATAAAAATGAAATTGTATGGTCTAAAATAAGTGATATTTATATACACCCTGCAAAAAACAAAAAATTATATATGATTACCACAGAAACTGGTAAAGAAATAATTATAACAAAAGATCATTCTTTAATAGTTTTAGACAACAACACTTTAAAACCAAAAACAATTTCTATAGACCAATTAAAGAAAAATGAATTTTTACCTACTATTAGAAAATTACCTATTGAAAATTCAAATAAAAAATATATTTCTGTATTAGATTATGTTTTTGGAGATGATGTTGAGCTTATATCTAATAATATTTACATAAAAAATAAATCCTATAATTGGAATACTCAAAACCCACTATCAAAAGATTTAAAATTAGATGAACTTTTTTCTTATTATTTAGGTGTTTATTGTGCAGAAGGCTGTACATATAAAACTAATTGTGTTATAATTACAAATTCAGATAAAAAGATAATGTCTAAAATTATTGAATTTTATAAGATGTATAATTTGTATAAAGAAAACAAAATCAACAAATTTTCTTTAAGAATTTATTGTAAAACTTTAGTAAGATTTTTACAAGCAACTACTGGAAAGCCATTGCCTAGAAAAGGAAAAGGAAGAGGTTGCGAAATTAAACAAGTTCCAGAATTTTTATATACTTCTAGTGATAGTATAATTGGTTCTTTTTTGAAAGGTCTTTTTGATGGAGATGGAACTGTATCAAAATCTGGTGTTAGTTTAGTATCTAAATCAAAAAAATTAATTGCAGGAGTTTCAAATTTATTATCTATATTGGATTTTGAGTATTATATAAATAGAAAATATTCTTATTATAATCTAACAATACCACAAAGATATGCTAAAAAATATAAAGAACAAATTTCTTTTAATAGTACTAAAAAATTTTGTGCATTAAATGAATTAATTAAAAAATATAGTTCTAAGAGTATACACCCATCTATGAAAAACAATATCTTAATCTCTAAAATACTTTCTACAAAAATAAAAGAAGTATATGATTCTAAATTAAATAAAACAAGAGTTAGTGTTGCCTATTGTCCAATTTGTGATAAAACTTTAGATAAAACAAGTAAATATAAAGGTGAAACAAGGTTTTGTTGTAAAAGTTGTAAAAAAACATTTTATGAAAAGGATGTGGTTTATAAAGAAATTTTAAAATATGTTAATTATGATGAAAAAGGTAGGTTTTTAAAAAATAAAAGTTCTTGGAATAAAGGTATGATGTCTAAATCTATTTCTCAGGAAAATTTGATTAAATTATTAAAGGAATTTGATTTGCAGAAATATGTGCAGTTTATAGATAGTAATATTCTTTGGGATAAAATAAAAAAAATTGAAACAATTAATTATACAGGTAATGTTTATGATTTTACTGTTCCTAATATTGAAAATTTTAATTCAGGATTTGGAAATATTATAACTCATAATAGTGCATCTTTTGCTGGACAGCAAGAAACTTATTTAAATGTAAGAGGACCTGATGAACTAATTGATGCTTGTAGAAAATGCTTTGCTTCACTTTTTACAAATAGAGCTATAAG
>CAYXWT010000003.1:0-5056 GCA_964468895.1 uncultured archaeon
TTTCTTCAACACTATTTAATAAAATTTTTAAGTTTTTAGGTATAGATCTATCTTCATTTAAAAATTCAATTTCTTGAATTATTTCTTCAATAAGTTCTTTAGACATATTTAATCACATGTTATCTTTTTTTTAAAAATAAAAAGTTGTTAAAAATTAGATGTAATTTTATATATATATAATATATAAAAGTGTATTTAATATTGCTTCTTAATTAAATTCTTTATTTAATATTTCTTTAATAGTAATGTTTTTACAATCAATATTGCTTTTACCAATATTTTCAAAAACATATATCTTTTTTTCAGGGTTATTACTTTTAACTTCTTCGAACATTTCTAATTGTTTTTTATCATCTAATCTTTCATTGTATAGATAAATTACTATGTCTGCTAGACTTTTAATAGCAATAATTGTGTGTTTTTCAATTTTATTCATATTTATATATTCTGTATGTATTAATCCAGGTGTATCTATGACTTGTATTTTTTCAAATTTATTAGTAAAATATCCAAAATTTAAAGATTTAGTTGTAAATTCATATGAATTTATTTCTGGATTTGATAGTGTAATTTTTGTAAGTAAAGTTGTTTTACCTGCATTTGGTAAACCTATTAAACAAATTGTAAATGCATTTTTATCAGGTTTAGGTATGTTTCTAAAATCTTTAGCTACTTTTAATAATTCTTTATTAGTTCTATCTAATCTTTTTAGCATTGAAGCAATTCTTCCAAGGTATTCTTTTTTAATTGCATTTCTTTCCTGAATTTTACTTTTAATTAATTTTGTTTTAAATCTTTCTGAAAGTAAATTAATAACATGTAAAGTTGAAGAATAATGACTTTTATATTTTTCAATTAGTTTTTCTTCAAGTATATTTCTACACATTAATAGATAATATGGGTTCATAGTTGTATAATCTGGTAATCTTTTATGAGTACTTTCTAATCTTTCTGTAAGCATTAATTGAAATTTAATGACATACTTAAGTATGTTTTTTTTAAGTAGGAGATTTCTATCCTTTTTAATATTACTAATTAATATTTCTAGTAATTCATCTGATTTTAAAACTTGAGGAAAATTCATATTTTATCAACTTTATTTTTTAATAAGAAAATGATTTTATTAATGTTTTATAAATATTTGTAAAAAAGAAATATTTATAATTAATATCATTTATATACTTTATTATACTATATATATTTAATAGTAATATATAATTAAATAGCTTGTTTTTATTATTTAAATTGTATTTGTTAAAAATATAGTATTTACTAATATTTAAAACAAGAGATGTGAAAGGAAATAATTTAAAATTGAGAATATATGAAAGGTTTTTTTAATAAAAATTATAAACATTTAATGATAATTCCACTTATTTTAGCAATCATATTTATTTATCTTGCTTTTTTTAGTCCAAGTATAGAGAAAGGAATTGATTTAAAAGGTGGTAATCAAATAATACTTCATTATAAAGGTCAAAGAGATTATACAGCTATTGAACCTATTTTGAAAGAGAAATATAATATCTCTGAATTTCAAATTAATGAAACTAAAAATCCTAGTGAATATGGATTAATAATTCAATTTTCAAATCAAGAAGCTATTGATTTAGCTAAAGATAATAAATCTAAATTAGATTTTGAAAATATTAATTTAGAAGATCTTAAATTAAAATTAAAAGAAATATTAACACCTTTAATAAATTTAGATTTATTACATAGTTCTGATTTAAGTGAAATAGAACTTATTAATAATTCTTCAGATTTAAAAGATTTTACTAATCAAAAAATAAATCTTGCAAAAAATAATTTTAGTAATGATGTTATGTCTATTATTAAAGAAGAATTAGATTTAGATGAAAATGCAAAATTACAAAGTAGAGAAGTTGCAGCAACTTTAGGATCTGATTTTGTAAGTAGTTCTATAAAAGTTGGTCTTTGGGCTTTTATTTTATTAATAATAGTAATATTATTATTTTTTAGAGAAATTGTACCTTCAGCTTTAATAGTTTTTGCAGCTATTTTCGATATACTTGCTGCTTTAGCAGGAATGGCATTGTTTGGATTGTCATTAAGTTTAACAACTATTCCAGCATTATTAATGCTAATAGGTTACTCAGTAGATACAGATATATTATTAAGTTCTAAGTTACTTAAAAATAAAAGAGGAAGTCCAATTTCTGCAGCTAATAAAACCATTAAAACAGGAATTACAATGACTTTAACGACATTATGTACCATTTTAGTAATGTTACTTATTTCTTATTATACTCAAATGATTGTTGTTTTTGAAATTGCAACAGTTCTAATATGTGGATTAGTAGGAGATTTAATTTCAACTTGGTTTTTTAATGCTCCGGCTTTAATAAGTTATGTTGAAAATAAAAACAAAAAAACAAAATAAAAATAAATTTATATTTATAAATAGGTGAATTTAAATGAGACAATTAGTTAAAAAACCAATTTTTATAATTTGGATAGTATTAATATTATTATCCTTACTTTTACTTGCAACTCAAGGTTTAAAATATGGTGTTGATTTTAGTGGTGGTACTGCTTTTCAAATAGTTCTTGAAGAACCAGTACCTACTGAAGATTTTGGAAGTGTAACTTCTGTAATATCTAGAAGGTTGGATTGGGCTGGTTTAAAAGATGTAAAAGTAACACCGTCTGGTAATCAGTATGTTGTTGCGCAAATCGCAGAATCTGATCCTGAAGAAATATCTAAATTAAAATCTTTACTATTAAGACAAGGTAGATTTGAAGCAATTTTAGATGGTAATGTTTTATTTGTTGGTGAAGATTTAAAAACTATATATAAAGATCCTGCAAGAGGATATGGTGCTACAAAGGTAGACAAAAGTGGAGCTAGTTCTTGGAGACTTCCATTTTTATTATCACCTCAATCTGCTCAAAAGTTTGCAGAAATGAGTTTTCACAAATGTGATGCAACAGGTTATGGTTCTGAATTACAATATGAATGTGCAAAAACATATTTTTTTGTAGATAGACCAGTAAATTCTATAATTATAATGGATAATGATCTTTATTTAGAAGAAGAGAATGTTCCACTTTATCCAGATTTAGAAAGTACAAGTTATATTTCTATTGAAGAGTTAATGTCACAAGTTAATACTAACTATTATATTGTAGACAATAATTTAAGTACTAGTGAAATTAATGTTTTTGAAGAAGATTTTAATACACATAAAAAAGCAATTGTTGCTAGTACTGTTTCAAGTGAAGTTATTGAAAGGTTAGAAAATATAGGTTATAAAGTTGAAATTAAATCCAAACTTGATAATGAACCTTGGATATGGAGTGCAACTGGATTAAAATCAGTAATTAGTTTAACAGAAGATGTTACTAATATGAATGCTCCAACTATTGACTCTCCTAAATTTGAAACATTTAGTACTTTATCTATTACTGGAAGTAGTATGAGTTTAGAAGATGCAAAATTAAGATTAGAAGATTTAGAAGTGATTTTAGAATCAGGTTCACTTCCAATACCTATTGAAAGTATAAGTACAGAATCTATATCTCCTTATTTAGGTAGTGAATTTTTAAATAATTCTTTATTAATAGGTTTATTTGCTTTATTAACTGTTGCAATAGTTTTGTTTATTAGATATAGAATTATTCAATTATCTTTACCAATATTATTAGCAGGAGCCTCTGAAATTTTAATACTTTTAGGTGTTTTATCTTTAATAGGTTTTAGATTAGATCTTGCAGCTGTTGCTGGAATATTAGCGACTATTGGTACAGGTGTAGATCATGAGATAATTATTACAGATGGTATTTTCAAGAAAAAGAAAGGTGCTGGTGAAGAAGATGAAGATATTCATGAAAGTTTAGTTTCAAAAGTTAAAAAATCTTTCTTCATAGTTTTTGCGGCAGCTTCTACA
Organism: uncultured archaeon; assembly: GCA_964468895.1. Taxonomy (GTDB): domain Archaea; phylum Iainarchaeota; class Iainarchaeia; order Iainarchaeales; family CSSED10-239; genus CSSED10-239. Next base: position 3,912 of record CAYXWT010000003.1, read on the forward strand.
ACTATGGCTACAATGTTACCTATAGTTTTCTTTAATGCTGGTCTTAGTAAATTAGTAGGTTTTGCAATTACTATTATACTTGGTTCTTTAATAGGTATTATAGTTACTAGACCTGTATATGCAGAATTTGCAAAAAAGATTATTTCTAAAATAAAATAATCTTTTTTATTTCTATTTTTTAAAAACAAATATTATTACATTGTTTTCTAATTAGTAATAATATTATTATAAATAAAACAAACCAAGAAACAAAATGTGCTATTTCTGAAAAGAATATACTATAGTTATTTATAAATAATATTAAAATTAGTCTTAATATATTATAAATTAATAATATTATTATACTTAGAATTAGATCTTTAAATTTGATGTTAATTTTATGTGTTGCTAGTGCTATAATTATACTTAAATAAGTTATAACACTTATAATTCCACTACAGTATGCTATGAATTCAAACGCTTGATAGTTAAAATAGCTTTTGAATATTGTTTTAATAAGACTTAATTGCAAATTTATTAAAGGTGTACCTATAAAATCTAAAAACATCAATAATAATAATAAATAAGTAATACAAAATACCATTATAAAACTAAACTTCTTTATTTTAATAGTTTTTAATTTAGATTTCATAAGTAATTATAGTATATTTATTAATATAAAAGTAATTGTTCTACAAATAAAATTTCTTAAAAAATTAATTTTGTTAATTAATGTCACTTTGGTGTAATATTATATAATATTTTATAAAAGCATCTATTTTTAATTATTATAAACACATATTTCATATGATTTTTTTAAAAGCGTTATTTAAAAAATACTTTTGGTATATTTATTGTTTAATAATCTTATTATCTTTAATAAGTGTGATTTTTTTAGAAGATATTGCTTCTAGTTTAAATTTTATTTTTACATCTTATTTATTTGTACCTTTATTTTTTGAAATCATATTTATTTTAGTGATATTACCTTCTTTTTTATTTAAAAAAAAATCTCTGTTAAATTTAATTATATTTGTTATTTCTTGTATTTTATTTTTAATAAACATTTTTTTAATAATAAATTCAATACTAATATTACCTCTAGCTTTAATAAATTCTATAATTTTAATACTGTATTTTAATTACCTTTATTTTCGAAAAGAACA
>CAYXWT010000003.1:5156-37379 GCA_964468895.1 uncultured archaeon
GATAAGTCTGACAGTTTTATATTTTGGATAATAGGTGGGTTCCAAATTTTATTTAATTTGAGTTTTTTAATAATTTTTTTTGAATCATTTTTTGTAAAATTTGGAGGTTTTATTAATATCATCTTTTTTTTAATATCTTTTATTTTTGGGCTTTTAATTTTTCCAACAACTAGTAACTTTATAGGAAATTTATTACATATAGCTATAAGCAAAAAGTTAAAAATAATATTAATCATTTTACCAATTTTAATACTTATTTTACATACTGTTATTTTACACTTTAGTTTACATCAAGCATCTAAACAGACAGTAGAAGTAATGGGTTTATTAATACATTAAGACAAAAATAATGTTTTTTTTTAAAATTGGTATTTATATAAAATTAATCAGTATAAATGCAATTACCCCAGAAATAAAACTTGCTAAAAAATTAGTTTGATAATTGTTACTATATCCTTTTCTTTCAAGTGTTGCTCCTATATAGCTATCAATAATAGTTCCTAAAAAACCAATAATACCTATTATTAGTATGGATTGAGTAGTGTAGATGAAACTTGAATTGAAAATTTGAGGTGCAATCATAAAATAAACTATAGTGATAGCCCCTATAATTGCAGCAGCTGTAAGACCTAAGATAGTAACGCCACCGTCTGTACCGGTTTTAACTTTTTTAAAAGTTGTTATTAATCTTGGTTTAATTATAGATAATCTACCAATTTCTGAAGATAAAGTGTCTGAAAAAGCAGCACAAATAGAAACTATTGCTGGTATTACTTGTCCAAATAGCATAAATATACATCCAGCTAGACAATTTCCAAGTAAATTTTTATAAGATCTTCTTTTATGTTTTTTATCTAGAATAAGTGTTATACTTTCGGCAACACAAAAAAATATTAAAATATAAATCATTGATTCAATATTTCCAAAATTTAAAAATATTGCACAAATTATAAATATTATAGAAATAGTAATTAAATCATACTTTCTAGTAATACAAAGTATGATTCCTAAAATATAAAAAAAAAGAAAATATAACCAAAACATATTTATTCTACTAATTGTGCTTTAGATATAAATATTTTATTTACAAAACCAATTTTGAGTAATTTCTTTTTAAGTTTTTCTCCAAATTTCTGATAAACAATGTCATTCCAATTTTCAGAAATTGTTTTAGTTTTAATATCCTCTAACATATACTCAGTAATGATTTTTTGAGCTTCTTTTCTTTGAGTTAAAGTATATCTTGCACCAGTTATAAATAAAACTTTTAATTTAATTTTTTTACCTTCTTTGGTATTTACATAAATTATAGGTTCTATTTTGGATTTACCTCTTCTAAGTAATCTTCTTAAAAAATTAGTTTTTGTATCAAATTTAACTAATTCAGTATCAGCTTTAGTTGCTGTTACTTTATTAATTCTAAATGTTAGTTCATAATATGTATCTCTTACACTTCCTGTAAGTTCTTTAAGAGATTTTTTAACTTTTCTTCCAATCAATTTTTTAGATTCGATAGCAACAGTTTCTGCGATTATTTTACCATCAAAGGTAGAATCTGCAAAAACTTCAAACCATCTTTTTTTTTTCCAATTATCAACAGTTCTTTTTTTAACTTTAGTAGCCATAAATTAAACACCTATTTTATTAGTAACTTTGCAGTTTCGTCAGAATATCTCCAATTTTCAGGTAATTTTCCTTCTTTAATATAGTAATTTCTTAATCTATTAATTTTAGAAACTGTTAATTGATATCCTCTTTTACCACGCATATCTTTTTTATTATTTTCTTTATGTTTTATTAATTTTACTGCTTTTTTAATTAAAGCAAGTAAATCATCAGGTAACTTATTACCCCTGATATTTAATTCTTCTTGTATTTCTTGAATTCTTTTCCCTGTAAATTGATGTATATTTTTCACACCTAATTTATCTTTAATATAAAATCCAATTTCAGAATTAGATTTTCCTTTTTTAGTTAATTCTTCAATAGTTTTGTATATTTCATCTTTATTTACTTGAGTAGTCATATCATTTCACACATTAATTATATATTGCATTCTAGAATTTATTTCAATTATTTTTTTAAAAAATATATATTCTTTAAATTTTAAAGAAACTGTAGCGAAGAAACAAATATATATTATATATAATATAGACTCGATTTATTTATATTTGTTTGTATTTCAAATTACAAATAATAGCTTTCTAAAACTTTAGATTTATACTATAGATATCTACCTCTATTTTCGATATCTTTAATTTTAGGTATAATTGTGTTATTATTTGTTTTTTGCTTATAACCTTTAATTATTTCAATCCAATAATCACTGGTTTTGCTATTACTTTCTAAAGTTTTTTTAAAAACTAATAAATCTGTAGCTTTGTCTTCTATTTTATTAGATATAAAACCTAATCCAAAATCGATAAAATAAATTTCTTTTTTGTTTGTAATTATATTAATTAGATTTAAATCTCCATGTATAAAGCTATTATTATGTAATGTTGCAATATTTTCACCTATATTTTTAAGACATTTAGTATGTTCATTAGTATTATCTAGTTTTTCCATATAAATAGTATTTTTTCCAACATAATATATTTTAGGAGTTTTAAGATTTATATTTTTGATTTTATTAATTAGTGTAGATTCTTGTTTATTTCTTATATTTACTATTTTAGAATCTAGTTTTTTATTTCTATAATTTTTAAAAATTCTTTTTTTAATAATTATATCTTTAGTAAATATTTTGGTACTAAATATCTGTGCTTCAGCACCTTTAGCAATTTCTCTCATAAAACATCTTTAATTGCAAGTTTGTATTTCTTTAAGTTTTAATTCAATTTGTTCAGAATCTTGATTTTTAAGATTTTCTATATATTGATTCCAATATATTTTTTTAGGTGTAGGATATATTGCTTCAAATTGCTTAATTAATTCTTTTTTAGAATTATTATAAGCTTGTATTTTATTTTTTAAATTATAAGTTATACATCTATTATTATTTTCAAAATTAATTTGATTTCTAAGATTTAAAGAATCTTTGTAAAGATATGCATATTCTGTAATTGGGTCTGTAAATTCATCTAATCTTAATTGTTGAAGATCCAAAATATAATTGATATAATTATCTGGTACTAATTTTTCTGAATAAACATTGTAATAGCTGTTAGTAAATTCAATTGTTTCTATTTTGTTAGAATTGTAGTTATTATAAATTAAATATAAAAAAAATAATGCTATTAATAGTACAATTATAAATCCTAGAAAATTTGATTTCTTTTTTTTTTGTTTTTTCATATTTTTTTAACCTTTTTATTATATTTAAATTACTTGTGATAATATATCTAATGTTACAAACTTATTAAAATTTATTCTTTAATGAAATTTAGATGGTTTTATTTTGAAATCTTATTATTTTTAAAATTATCTTATAAATTTTTAATTCTTGTTTATTATCTTTAATTTTAATATTAATTTGATCTGATTTTTTAATAGCAACATCTATTTTAAAATCTTGTTTCTTTTTACTAATATTACCTATTTTGGAATTTCTATAAACAATAGACTTATTAACAGTTTCAGTTAATTTTTTTCTGTAATCTGGGTCTAACAAAAATGCATTTAATAGATGTTTATATTCTGGATCCATTAATATTTCTTCACTTAAATCTATATTTTTTAAATCTTCTTTATATTCTTTATTTGTTATCTCTTTTATTTTATGTCTCCAATAATCCTTTTTGAAGTATTTAGTAAAATATATTCTTTGATAATAATTTTCTGCAGTTTTTTTTTTTTTAGTCCAATATTTTTTAAGTTCTGTTAACTTATTAATTTCATTTTTAATATCATTTATTTTTAATTTTATGTTTTCTTTTAAAGGATATTTAATCTTATTGTTTTCAAATATAATAAATCTTTTTTTGAAAAACATATTTAGGTACTTCTGTTCTTCTTCTTTTAATTCAAGATTTAAAAATTCTTTTAATTTATTTAAATTATTAATAGTTTTATTTTTTTGATTTAACATAATTTATCTGTAATTTACTTTTAAGATTATTTTGTTTATAATTAGTTATTTTTAAAATTATCACTTTAAATACAACTATCTTTTTAAATATTGTTGTTGAACACTTTTAAATATATTGCGGTATCTAATATTTATTGTAACTTTTATATAAGTTATGTTATAAATTAAAATTGAGTGATATTATGATGCCAAATTTAGGTGGTATGGATCCTAGAAAGATTAGTTCTATGATGAAACAAATGGGTATTACAAATAAAGAAATACCTGCAATCAAAGTTATTATTGAAACTGAAGATAAAAAGATTATTATCAATAACCCAAATGTTACACAAATAAGTATGCAAGGACAAGTTACTTTTCAAATACTTGGAGAAATTAGTGAAGAAGATAATATTAAAGAAATACCTTCTGATGATATAAAATTAGTTTGTGAAAATACATCTGTTTCTAAAGAAAAAGCAAAAGAATTATTAGAAAAAACTAAAGGAGATATTGCTCAAGCAATATCTTTAGCTAGTGAAGAAAATTAATTTTCTTCATTTCTTTTTTCATTAATCATGAAAAACATAACTTCATTTCTAGTAGCATACAAAGTAACATCAAATTCTATTTCTAAATTATCTTTATTTGTTGGATATTGTATGTTAGTTGTAGTTATATTTTGATCATAATTATAGACTACATTATTAATATTAGTGTCATTTATATCTATAATCGCTGATTTTGTGGTATCTAGTAAATTAATGTTTTCTGAATTTAATATTTCTTTAGTTCTATTTAAATCTATATTATCTTCATATAATTTAAAATAAATATTTTTCTTAAGTTGTTCTTCTATTTTAGAATTATCTAAATTATATTTTTCTAAAAATATAGTTTTTAAATTACTATAACTATTTAAATCTATAAATTCTGTAAACTGAATACTTATTTGGTTACTATCAATAACAAAATCTTGTATAAATGAATTATTTTCATCTTTTATAATTTGTAATTCTGAATTTAAATCAGAAATATTTTCTAGATTTTGCAGATTATATATTAAATTTCCATTTTGGTTTATAGTAGTGGTATAATTGTAATCTAATATATTATTGATATCTGAATTATTGTCAAATTCTGTTTTTGAGTCTATATTTATTTCTTTATTCCATTCTAATATAGGATATGTTTTGGAACCAGAAACCATTTGAGGTTGAGCACTTAAATTTTGCATTTCTATTGCAGTTAATCTATATAACTCTTCATCTTTAAAAATTGCTTGTAAATTAGCACTTATATTATCTCCTTCTAAGGTTTCATTTGAAACTATTGCTTCATATTTTTTAGTTGGTAAATAATATTCTAAAGTTTTATTTTTATCTTGAGAATTTACAAAAACAATTTCTTGAGGTATTTCTACAAGAGCGTATTCATATATTTCTAAACCTGTAAAGAAAGATATTTCTTTTAAACTATTTATAATGTCATCTTTATATTCTGTTGTGTATGTTAATGTTCCTAAATAAGCAATGGTATTTTCATCTATATTATTAAAATTACTTGTTACAGTTTTAATACCTTTAATTTTTTTAATATTATCTTCAATAGTTGTAACATCGTATTCATCTGTTGGACTGCTTATAATAAATTTAGAAAATTTACTTATTACGTTTGCATCAACATCAGAAGTATAATAATCTGTAGTTGTATTTTCATCTGCATTTTGTTGATTTGTATTTATAGGATCATCTTTTGGTCTATAAAGCACTCCTACGAACATACTTCCTAGAAATAGTAAAACAATAACTATTGCAAAAATTGTAGTTTTATTTATTTTCAAAATTAATCACATTTATATTTTTTTTAAAAAAGAATTTAATTTTTATTCTTTGTATATTTTATATTTATTATATCTAATTAATGATAGTAAAATTATATAAAGTAAGGTTACTATAATATATTATACATGCAAATATTTATAAAATTAAAATTATGATAAGGTTTTTAAAAATGTGTTCTTTTAAGATTAAAAATATTAAAATTAAAAATAAAGGTATTTTAGCACCTATGATGGAACATACTAATTTACCTTTTAGATTGTTATGTAAAGATTATGGTTGTGCGTTGATGTATACTGAAATGGTACACACTAATTATATTGTTTCTTTAAAAGACAATTTGGAAGATATATCTTTATTACAATCTTGTGATGAAGATAAACCAACCACAATTCAATTAGTAGGTGATCTTAATAATAAAAATGAAATTTTATCTGCTATAGAAATTATAGATAATTATAAATATTTTGATATTATTGATTTTAATTTAGGTTGTCCTTCTAATAGAATTATTTCTGGCAATTCTGGTTCTGCTTTATTAAAAAATATAGATTTAGTAATACCATTATTAAAAGAAATAAATTCTATTACTAAAAAGCCCTTTACTATTAAAACTAGACTTGGTTTTGCAAATAATGATATTGATTATATTAGTGAAAAATTAATTAGTTGTGGTATTTCTGCTTTAACTATACATGGTAGAAGAGCAATTGATAATTATTTAGTACCTAGTGATCATAAATCTGTAGAAACTGTTGCAAAGAACAATAATATACCTATAATTTATAATGGAGATGTTACTTTAGATAATTTAGAAGAGTTTGTTAATAATGATTATTTTTCTGGAATTATGATTGCAAGGTATGCTATGTCTAATCCTTCCATTTTTAAGAATATAGCTTTGAAAGATTATACTACAAATTATAAAGATCTTTCAAAAATATTATCTAAGTTTAATATTTATTGTGAGAAATATGATATTAAATATATTACCAAAAAAAAGATTTTATTATCGTTAGTTTCAAATTTTAAAAATTCTAGTAGAATTAGGTGTGATATTTCTAATAGTAAAAGTCCAGAGGAACTTAATATAATAATAAATAAATTAATATAATTATTGCTATTATTAAGAATAAAGTTTTGTATTTATATATAAATTTAAATAATTCTAAAATGATTTTAAAAATATTTACAAAAAAGTTTTTAAAATAAGTCATTTGTTTTTCTGGTTTTTTCATATCTTCAATAAAATCGTCGAATAATTCAGAAGTTGTTTTTTCTCTAATAGGTATTTCATTAAGATTATTTATATCTCCACCTACAGCATCTAATTTATATTTGATTTTATCTAATTTTATTTTCCAGTAAGGAACCCATATTTCTATAAACCCAGTAAGTGTTACGTCTTGAATCTCAACATCGTATTTAGAACAAAGAAGTTTAGTAATTGTTTTTGCAGATTCTTCTTTATTAATTAATTTTTCTTTAATTCTTAAATCTATTTTTTCTATAGCTGGAATTAATAGTTTTTTAGTTAATTTAGGATTTCCAGATTTAAAAATTAAAGTTAAATCATCTTCAATTTTGTTTGTTTGAGCATTTAAAGATGTTTGCCCAGAAATAGTTTCAAACTTATTTCCTTTTTTGTAATATATATCATAAAAACAGAACCAATACGGTACTATTGTCATATATAATTGTTTTTTTGTAATTTTTGTAGAATGCCCTCTATCTTTAAAAGAATTTAGCATTGTTTCAAGGGCTTGTTCTCTACTTATATTTACAGGAAATGAGTTTTTATTTAACTCCATTTATTACACAAATTAATTAATTTTTTTAATAATTTTTACTTTTGAAGGTACAAGTAATAATTTAGTTTTAGAAACCATTGCTATATCTCCAGAATTATCTTTAATAAATGTTTTTATTTGAGAAATAAATTGTTTTACTCTTTGTGGATTTCTTTTTATTAAACCACTAATTTCTAGTAATACTATATTTCTTTTATTTAATTCATTTATTATTTGTTCTATATCTGCATTAGTTTGTAGACTAATTGGTTTCACATAGAAATCTACTTCTTCAGGTTCTTCTTCAACATCCATATTGTTTAAGAAATCATCCATGTCTACACCATTATTTTTAGTAAACATATTGTCAAAAAATGCCACTTATAACCACCTCATATATTAAAAATTTATAAAAATTATTTCTAAATATATATTTTTGTACCAAAATATATAAAAACAAATTTCTTTTTATGTAAAATTAGTATGTATGTATAATTTTCAATTTTTATTTAATAAAATTTACTTTATAATCATTTTCTATTATAAAGGTATATATTTATAAGATAATTAAATTGCAAAATTGTGAGTGTTATATGTATAATTATATTGTAGTTCATTATGATGAAATTGGTATTAAAGGTAAAAACAGACCTTTCTTTGAAAATAAATTAGTAGATGATTTAAATATAAAATTATCTAATTATTGTTCTAAAGTATTTAAAAGATATGGTAAGGTAGTTTGTAAACTAAATGACTTTAAAGATTCTAATACTGAAGATTTTGAAATATATAAATCTAAAGTAATTTCTATTTTACAATTAACTCCTGGTATTAGTTCTTTTTCTTTTGCAGTTCGTTGTTCTTTAGATCTTGATGAAATTTCTTTAAAATCTTTAGAGTTAATAGATACTAAAGAATTTTCTAGTTTTAGGGTTAATACAAAAAGAAGTAATAAAAGTTTTAAATTTACATCTTTAGATATAAATATAAAAATAGGGTCTGATATAGTTGAAAAAACTTCTAAAAAAGTAAATTTAAAAAATGCAGATTTAACTTTAAATATAGAAATTGGAGATAAAGATAGTTATATTTATGATAATAAGTTTAGGGGTATTGGAGGCCTTGCAATAAAATCAAGTGGAAATGTCATTTGTTCTCTTTCAGGAGGCTTAGATAGTCCTGTTGCAAGTTATATGATGATGAAACGTGGTTGTAATGTGATATTTGCACACATTCAAAATGATACTCTTGCAAATAAAGAATTACAACAAAAAATTGAAGATCTTTGTAAAACACTTTGTAAAGTTCAAAATTCTTGTAAATTATATATTATTCCTTTTTCAGAAATTCAAAAAGAAATTATTATGTATGTGCCTTCAGAATATAGAATGATAATTTATAGAAGATTTATGATGAAAATTATTACCAAAATTGCAAAACTAGAAGATTCTAAATTAATTGTTACTGGTGATTCTATTGGTCAAGTAGCTTCTCAAACTATAGATAATATTAATTGTATTTATGATTCTTCATTTTATCCAGTAGTAAGTCCAGTAATTGCTTTTAATAAAAATGAAATTATAGATATTTCTAAAAAAATAGGTACTTATAACATTTCAATAAAACCATATCCAGATTGTTGTTCATTTATGATTGCAATACACCCTAAAACTAATGCTCAATTAGATTATGTTTTAAAAATTGAAGAAAACATAATAAATTCAGATAAATTAATTGAAAATTCAATTGTAAATAAACAAATATTAAATTTTAAATATGATTTTTAGAATAATTATGAATTTAAATAAAAATTTAGATTTAAGTAAATTTTCTAAAAAGAAAATTGTTGTTGGTGTTTCAGGTGGTGTAGATTCATCTGTAACTTTAGCTTTACTTAAAGAAAAAGGTTTTGATCCAATTGCAGTTTATTTACAAATTCCAGTTTGGAATTCTAAAACCAATTGTTTTGAAGTTAGTGGAAATTCTCTAAAAAATATAGAGGTAATAAAAAATATTTGTTTAAAATTAAAAATTAATTATTATATTTTAGATACAAGTAAAGATTTTGAAAAGATTGTAATAAACTATTTTTTAAAAGAATATAAAAGTATTAGAACTCCTAATCCATGTGTTTTCTGTAATAGATATTTTAAATTTAAATATTTATTAGATTTTGCTAATAAAAATAAAATTTATTTTATAGCTACAGGGCACTATTCTAAAATTTTATTTTCTAAGAAAGAAAATACCTATAAATTATATAAGGCAAAAGATAATTTTAAAGATCAAAGTTATGGATTATCTTTACTGACTTCTAATCAACTTAAAAGAATTAAATTTCCTTTAGGTAATTATAGTAAAAAACAAATTTACTTATTTGCAGAAAAATATAATTTTAATATTTTTAAAAATGAAAGACAAAGTCAAGATATTTGTTTTCTTAAAAATTCTAATGTTAATGATTATTTATCTAAAAATATTCCTAAAAAAAAAGGCCCTATCATAGATCTAAAAAACAATTGTGTTGGAAAGCACAATGGTCTTTTTTTATATACTATAGGCCAAAGAAGAGGTATAGGTTTATCTAAAATAAGTTATGTTTATAGATTTGACATATCTAAAAACCAATTAATAATTACAAATAATAAAGACGATATAAAATGTACTGAAGTTTATTTAAAAGATTATAATTTTATTAATAATATAATTCTAACTAAACCAGAAAACTTTATGTGTAAAATAAGATATAAACATGATGCTTGTAAAGCAAAGATATTCCCACCTATAAATCATAAACTTAAAGTTGTTTTTAGTAAACCTCAAAGTTTAGTAGCTACAGGACAATATTTTGTATTTTATAAAAAAAATTGGTGTGTAGGTTGTGGAGTTGTTGAAAATTATAACTAAAAAACCTATTTTGAAATAGATTTATTTTAAGATTTTTTCAAATTTAGTTTTTCTAAAGGTGTATTACAAAACACCTAAATGTAATGCTTTTTTAAATATTTAGGCTTATATATATTTATGAAACTGGTAATTAGTGATGCATCAACTTTAATACTTTTAACAAAATCAGAACTTATATTGCCGTTACTATCTAAATTTAAAATTATTATACCTAATGAAGTATATTTAGAAATATTAAAAGGTAAGGAAAAAGGAAAACAAGATGCTTATCAAATAGATTATTTGGTTAAACAAAATAAAATTCTAATAAAACAACCTAAAGAGGAAACAGTAAGTTTAATAAACAATTTATGTGTTTTAGATATTGGAGAACTTTATGCTATTGCTTTAGCAAAAGATCTTAATTTAAGTATATTAATTGATGATAAAAAAGGCATTAATACTTGTAATTTATTTAATATTTATTTTTTAACTGCTTTACAAATCTTAAAGTTATTATATAAACATAAATTTGTTAGTAAAGCAAAAGCATTAAATTCATTATATAATTTAAAGAAAAATGGACGTTATAAAGAAAATGAAGTAAAAATAATTTATGATTTTTTAAAAGGTGGTTATTATGAATAAAAAATATTCTTCAATAAGTTTAAGATTAGAAAATGATTTGGTAGAAAAAATAGAACAAGTTTCTAGATTAGAAGATATTGAAAAATCAGTAATTTATAGACAATCTATAAAGAAAGGTATAAAAGAAATATTAAAAGAGTTAGCAATTAAATTGTATGTTGAAGAAAAACTAACAATATCAGGTGCTGCAAGACTATCTGATATGTATATAGGAGATTTTATGGAGCTTCTAGGAAAAAGAGGTATTAAAAATGAACTTCCTGATGAATATATGAGAATGGCAGATAAGAATGCGGAAAAACTATTTAAAAAAATTAACAAACTAAATTCTCCTAAAAAGAAAGTCATTTATAAGGTTAATAAATACAAAAAATAATTATTTATTAAAAAGTATATTTATTATAGCTCCTTAGAATATTTTTTATTTTTTAAAAATTTGATATCTAAAATTAACTTACTTAATACTTTGAAAAAAATACTTGTTAATTAAAAAAGAAAGGTGTTATCCAAAAATATTGTTTTGGCAATGCAATTTTATTATTATAATAAATAAAAAGTATATTTAAAGTATTATGTGCTATTATATATATTAAGTTCAATATTATATTTTAAACATAAAAAATAATATCTAATATTTAGTTGTGGTAAAATGTCTGAAAATATATTTTATGAAATAATAAATCAAGATTCTGTTTTTATAGATAAAAACAAAATTTCACCACATTATGCACCTGAAAAACTACTTTTTAGAGATTCAGAAATAAAAAATTTATCTTTATGGTTAGCTCCAGCTTTAAAAAACGCAAAACCACATAATGTTTTTATTTATGGTAAAGTTGGTACTGGTAAAACAACAGTAGTAAGACATGTTGTAAGTCAACTTGAAGATTTTGCAAAACAAAAATCTTTACCTTTAAGTACTGTTTATTTAAATTGTAGAAATTATCAAACTAAATATGCAATTTTAATATATTGTGTACAATTATTTTATCCTAATCAAAACTTTTTTGGATATTCTAAATCTTTTGTTTATGATAAATTTTTAAAATATATTCAAGAAAAACAATTAAACTTTGTAATAACTTTAGATGAAATTGATAAAATTAAAGAGAAAGAAGTAGATGATTTAATATACAGTTTAAGTAGATCTAATGATGAGATTGGAATTGGTTCTGTTTCTATTATTGGTATCTCTAACAATTTATTTTTTAAAACTAAATTAGATCCTAGAACTAAAAGTTCACTTTGTGAACAAGAAGCGGTGTATGCACCTTATAATGCTGAACAATTAAAAGAAATTTTAAAACAAAGAGTTGAACTTGCTTTTAAAAGTAATGTAGTTGAAGAGTCTGCAATTAATGTTGCAGCAGCTTTAGCTGCTAAAGAAAGTGGGGATGCAAGAACTGCTGTAATGCTTCTTTTAAGAGCAGGTGAGTTAGCAGATATTAATAAAGCTAGTAAAGTATATGATAGTGATGTAGTTAAAGCTAAAGAAAAAGTAGAAGTAGAAGTTATGAAAAGTATGCTGTTAACACTTCCTATTCAATTACAATTAGTTTTACTTGCTATAGCTAAACAATCTTTAAAACCAAGAGGTATACTTAAAATTACTGGTCAATTAGATTCTAATGTTCTTTATTCTGGAGAAGTTTATGAAAAATATGAAGATCAATGTAAAATTTATTCCGAAAAATGTGTTTCTATTAGATGGTTTAGAGAATATATTAATGAACTAGAAATTTATGGTTTTATTACAACAACTCTTTCAGGAAAAGGTATTAAAGGTAACACTACACTAATAAAATTAGGTGTAAATTCTAAGTTGTTGGTTAATATGATTTTAAAAGAATTTAATTCTTAGTTTTTTTTAAATCTCATTTGTAATTCTTTTTATTAACAATTGTATTATAATTCTTTTTATTAATAATTGTTAGTTATAATAAAATTTTTTAAAGTGATGTTCTTATGTTTGTAAAAAATAAAAAAGTTATTTCAACAATAATTGCCGTAGTGATATTAATATTAGTTTCAGTATCCTAATGGAGATGGAATTGCAAGTTGGATTTATACTATAGAGTATCCTACTTGGGGAAGTTATGATTATAACATTTGTGTTTCAGACATTTATGGTTCTTATTGTACTCTTATAGAAAATATAGCGTGTGATGAATGGTAACTTATTTCATTTTTTCTATTTTTTCTTTTTTAGTTATATTTTTATACTCTAATTGTTATTAATATATATAATGTATATTAAAAAGTTAAAAATGATGATTTATGCCTGTTCAAAAACAACTTGTTGATTCTATTAGAGTTAAAATATTATCTGCTATGACTAAAAAAAAAGCTATCACTCCTAATATTAAACAAATTAAAAAATATACAGGCTTTCATAGAACTACTATTAAATCTTCTATTAATTTTCTTGAAGAAAATAATTTTATAAATGGATATAGACCTTTACTTGATGCAGAAAAAGCAGGTTATAAATTAAAAACCAATACTTATTTACAAATTGATTTAGCCGATAAACAAAAATTTAAAGAATTTACTAAAATAGTTGATAAGGATCCTAATGTTATTAATTGTTCACAAGTTATTACCGATGAATATACTAATGTTTCTATGTCTTATCTTTCTAAAAGTGTAGAAGATTATTATTCTAATATTCAACAAAAATATTATTTGAGCATTCCTAAGATTTTTGATTTTGTAAATAAAAGAACTATTTATTATTTAACTAATCCTTATTATAAAAACAATAATGAAGTTGACACTGTTATTAATCTTTTAAAAAAAGAAAGAGGATTAGATTAAATATGGATTTAGAAATTAGTTATAAACTTACTGTTGGAAAAAATGCTGATAACAAATATAAATTAAAACTAAAATATGAAAATAAAATTAAAGGTTTAGATATAGCTATTGCAAATACTAGCAAAAAACTTGAAATTTTAAATAAAAATATAGATTCTAAAACTGAAAATATCAAATTTAGAAAATTAGAAAATATTTCTAAAGAGTGGTATGAAAAGTTTAGATGGTTTTTTACATTTAATAATAGTTTAGTTATTGGTGGTAAAGATTCTAAAAATAATGAGGTTGTAGTAAAAAAACATTTAGATGATAATGATTTATATTTTCATGCAGATATTAATGGTGCACCTCATATGGTTTTAAAAAACCCACAAACTTTAGATTTAGAAGAAAGAAAAGAATGTGCCATTTTTGCTGCAAGTTATTCTTCAGCTTGGAAAAGTAAAATATTTTCTTTAGATGTTTATTCTGTTAAATCTGATCAAGTTAGTAAAACTGCAAATCCTGGTGAATCTTTAGGAAAAGGAGCTTTTGTAATTAGAGGTAAAAGAGAATATTTTAGAAATGTAGATGTAAAATTAGCTATAGGTTATAATGCAATTTTAAAAAAAATAGTTTGTGGTCCAGTAAAATCTATTGAAAAAAGTTGTGATACTTTTTATGTGATAATACCTGGAGATACTAAAAAGTCAGATGTTGCAAAAATACTTAAAACCAAATTTGAAAATAAAGAAATATCAGTTCGTTTAGATAATTTAATTGCTATTCTTCCTTCTGGAGATACTAACATTGTTAAATAAATTTTTTTTATTTATGACTAGCTTAGAAATAAAAATACTATTGAACTGGTAGGGATTTAGGGATTTAGATATAATCTATATTTTAATTATGGCGAATTTGCCATAATTAAAAGTAAAGTTGGACTTAATAGTTATAAAATTAGTTATGAATAGAAAAACAAAATATATTCTTGTGAAGCTGATGTTTTAAATGTTGCTTTATTTAGATGTATTGTTAAAATTATTAAATAAATATATTTTTTTAAAAATAACTACTTCTTAAACTTTGCTATGGCCAAGTAGTTGGCTAAGAAATAGAAATATTATTGAGTTTATAGAAAATAATTAATAATAAAAATTTTAATTCCATCGAATTCGAGGGGTTTAGAAAGAATATTATATTAGATAACTTTATTTTTAGTCATAATTTTGACTTATAACTTGTATTTTTAGTCAAAAAAATGATTTTTAAGATATTTTTTAATTGAATATTGTGTTTAAATCATAATTTTGACTTATAATGTGTGTTTTTAGTCAAAAAAATAACTTTTTAAACTGTTCTGTATATAATATAATTATGGATGAGTTTGAATGCATTTCTTTTTTCGAAAACCACAAAAAAGAATTGGTTAAAAGTGTAGAAAATTATAATAAAAGATTAATAGTAAATGATATTGAAAAAGAAATTGTTGATTTTGAAAATGGAAGTAATAGAATTTTTATTTATTATGGTCTTAGAGGTATTGGAAAATCAACAGCCTTATATCAAATAATATCTAAATACCCAAATTGTTTATTTATTGATGGTTCTACTATTAGAGAACTAAAAGTAGATTTTTTAAAATTAATTACAGAATACAAAAAACTAAAGAATTACAATGTGCTTTTAATAGATGAGATTAATGATATACCAAATTGGGGTAATTATTTAAAAACCTTTCAAGATATTTTAGGACTAAAAGTAATTGCTACAGGTTCATCAGCAATTAAAATATCTGCTCAAAAAAAAGAAATATTAAGAAGAGCAAGATTTAAAGAAATGCAACCTCTTTCATTTAAAGAATATTTAAATATAAAGTATAATATAAATATAAATATTAATAAAGAGATAATTGAGACTATATTTTCAGAACCAAAAGATGCTTACCAAAAAGCTAAGCTTTTAATATTAAAAATAAAAGAAGATGATCCAAATATATGGATTCATTTTAGAGAATTTATATTTAATGGATTTCCACAATCCTTTAAAAATTTGAATATTGATGAGTGTGCTGATCAGATAATAGATAAAATCATTTTAAATGATTTTCCAGAAATTTCAGGATTTAATCTTACAAGTATTAAAAAAGCAAAAATGATAATTACTGCATTTTCACTTTATAAACCAGGTGACTTTTCATATGATACAATTGCTAGCAATTATTCATTATCTAAAAATACTGTTGTAGAAATAATTAATTCATTTGTAGTGTCTTCATTATTAATTGAAACATTTACTAGTTCCAGTTTTGCAAATAAATTTAGAAAAAAAAGTAAATTTATATTTAGTTCATCTGCTATTAGATATGGTTTAATGAAAAAACATCCTGGAGTTGACCAAAATATAGGTTTTTTAAGAGAAGATAGTTTTGTTAGTGCTATGTATTACAATGGCATAGATGTTACTTATTTAAAAGATGGACGAAAGCAACCAGATTATTTAATTATAAAAGATGGAAAAAGATCTATAATTGAAATTGGTGGCCCTTCAAAAAACACAAAACAATTACAAAAAGGTTTTTTATTAAAAGATAGTGATGTTGTTGATGTAATTGGAGATATTTGTATACTTCCTTTATATTTAGTAAATTTAATTTAATATTTTTGTTTATTAGTTATAATTTATTTATATTAATATATATCATCTTATATTTAGATTTTTTTTAGGAAAATTTAAAATGTAAACTCTAACAAAATTAGGGTTTTATTTTTATAAGACATTTTTATAAATGCATTCTTACATAATTATATATTATAATATTGTTAATTAAATTCTAATTTTTAGATGTGATTTATATGGATAAAAATAATGTTTTAAAATTAAAAGTTACTGAAGCTTATGAAGAATATGTTGGAAAAAACATTGTAACTTTAGGTGTAGATATTAAACAGAAATTAAATCTAGTTTCTGGAGATGTTGTTGAGATAAATGGTAGAAGAAAAACTGTTGCTCAAGTATGGCCAGAAAAAGTAATTAAAGGTCAAGAAAATATTATTAAAATGGATCAATATATACGTAGAAATGCAGATGTTTCTATAGGTGATTTTGTTAATATTAGAAGAATAGAACCTGTTATTGCAAATCAAATTGTTTTGTCTCCTACTAAAAACATCAAATCTGAATTAGAAAATTATGAGCTAATTATTAAAAAGAACTTTTTAGGTAGACCTTTTGTTCAAGGAGATATAATGAATGTTAATCTTTTTGGAACTTCTGAATTATTTATTGTAAGTTCACTAAACCCAAAAGTCCCAGTTTTATTGTCTGAAAATACAGATCTTATTATTTTAGATAAACCTAAAAGTAAGTGTAATACTAAACAAATAATTGGTTATGAAGATATTGGTGGTTTAAAAAAAGAGATAAATAAAATTAGAGAAATGGTAGAGTTACCTATAAAATACCCAAATTTTTTTAAAAAATTAAATATTTCTCCACCAAAAGGAATTTTATTATATGGACCTCCTGGTACTGGAAAAACTTTACTTGCTAAAGCAATTTCTTCTGAATTAGATGCAAAATTTATTTCTTTAGATGCAACTCAAGTTATGGCTAAGTATGTTGGAGAAACTGAAGCTAAAATTAGAAAAATATTTTCAACTGCTCAAAAAAATGCTCCAGCAATTATATTTATAGATGAAATAGATGCTATTGCTTCTAAAAGAGACGGACTTACTACTGAAGTTGAAAAAAGAGTAGTTGCTCAATTACTTGCTAGTATGGATGGTACCAGTTCTCGTGGTGAAGTAATAGTAATTGGTGCAACTAATAGACTTTATGAAATTGATCCTGCTCTTAGAAGACCAGGTAGATTTGATAGAGAAATAGAAATTGGTGTTCCTAGTGTTGAAGGTAGGTTAGATATTCTTAAAATACATACTAGAAATGTTCCTTTAAGTAAAAATGTGGATCTTGAAGATATTGCTAAAAAAACACATGGTTATATAGGTGCAGATCTTTCAGCTTTAGTTAAAGAAGCTGGTATTTATTGTATTCAAAATGCTGTTAATAAAATTAAATCTCCTGTAAAAGATGTAAAGCGATTACTTAGTAATTTAAAACTAAAAAAAATAGATTTTAACTATGCACTTGATGCTGTTCAACCTTCTGCTTTAAGAGAAGTTTTTGTAGAGGTTCCAGATATTAGTTTAGATGATGTTGGTGCTCTTAAAGAACAAAAAGATATTTTAAAAAACATAATTGAATTATCTTTAAGAAAAAGAGAAGTTTTAGAAAATATTCATTTTAAAGTTCCTAAAAATATTTTGTTATATGGTGCTCCAGGAACTGGAAAAACTATGTTTATTAAAGGTTGTGCTAAATCTTATGGTGTTAATTTTATATCTATAAAAGGACCTGAAGTTCTTAGTAAATGGCTTGGAGATAGTGAAAAAATAGTTAGAGAAATTTTTAAAAAAGCAAGAGATGTAGCTCCTTGTATTCTTTTCTTTGATGAAATTGATTCTATAGCAGGAGATAAACAAAATTCTGAACGAACACATAAAGTGCTTGATCAATTATTATTAGAGATAGATAATATTAAAACTAAAGATATTATTTTTGTAGGTGCTACTAATAGACCTGATTTATTAGATAAATCTTTACTTAGAAGTGGAAGAATTGACAAATTAATAGAATTTAAAATACCTACAGAAATAGATCGAAAAGAAATTTTAAAAGTTTTACTTAAAAATATACCTTCAGAAAAGATAGACTTAAATGAAATTATTAGTTCAACTAATAATTATTCTGGAGCAGATTTAGATTTATTAATAAGAGAAGCAATTCTTTTAAGTTTAAAAGAAAACAATTACGAAAAAATAAATCTACAACAAAAACACATTAACGAAATTTTAAAAAAAGTAAAACCAACAGTTTCAAAAGAACAAGCTGAGTTTTATAAATCTCTTAAAAATACAGATAAGATTGCAAATTATATTTCTTAATTATTAATTTGCAATTATCTGTTAATATCTGATTTTTTTTAAAATTTATAATTTGATAACCTCTAGTTTATTCTATATACTTTTTAGATGCTTTTTTTATAAAAAAAAGTATCTACCACTAGAAATTTTTTTTTAAATTTTTACAATCTAGATTTAGTAAAAATTTAAATCTTTTGCTTGTTTTTTTAGTATATGTATTTCTATTTTCTAAATCTTCAAATATCGTATAAATTCCAGCTTTGTGGTAAGTTTTAAAGATAATACTATTACAGTTTAAAAACATTTTTAATATATATTATATTTATGTTTCCAAAAAAAGTTAATTTTATGATTACAGGAAAGTGTAATAATAATTGTAAATATTGCTATGCTGAACATAATGGTGAAGATTTAGATTTCGATAGATTAAAAAAAGCATTTCTAATTCTTAAATATAATGGTGTATCTAAGATTACTATTTGTGGAGGAGAACCTACATCTAGATCTGACTTTAACAAAATCATTAACTTTCTGATTAAAAACAAATTTAAAATCTTTCTAGATACAAATGGTGATTTTTTTAATAAATATAAATCTATAATTACAAAAAATGTATCTGTAATAGGGCTACCTATAGATTTTATAAATAAAAGTTATAGAGGAAAAAATAATTTAAAAAATATTAGATCTATTTTAGAACATTACAAAAATATCAATAAAAACCCAAAAATTAAGATTGGTACTGTTGTCACAAAAGAAAACTATAAACATTTAAATCAAATTGGAGATTTAATTAAAGATTATAAAGTAGATAAATGGAAAATTTATCAATTTACTGCAACTGGTGGTAATGCTAAAAAAAATAAAAAGTTATTAAATATTACTTTAAAACAATTTTAT
Organism: uncultured archaeon; assembly: GCA_964468895.1. Classification (GTDB taxonomy): domain Archaea; phylum Iainarchaeota; class Iainarchaeia; order Iainarchaeales; family CSSED10-239; genus CSSED10-239. Next base: position 25,012 of record CAYXWT010000003.1, read on the forward strand.
AATTCTATAAAAGACTTAAAATCAAGATATTCATCATATTTTAATATAGAAATATCTTCTAAAAAAGAAAGAAGTGGGTCATATTTTTTAATAAAACCAGATGGCACAATATTCACACCAATTATGGATGAAAATATTCAAAAAGAAATAATTGTTGGAAATATTTTTGAAAAAGATATAGTAGGTAAATGGAATTTACATACAAAAAACATTAATTTGATTAATTAATAATCCTATGAAAACACCCAATATAAATCTTTTGATTTTTTTATAATCTTAATTAAAAAACAAATATTTATAAAACCGTATAAAAAAAGGGTTTACATATAACCCCTAAAGGCTAAGCTTCTAGTAGAAGTTGAATCTGCGATCTTAACCTTACCAAGGTTGAAGATAAAAAGTAGATTAAATATAATTGTTAATTTATTTTAAAATCTTATTCTTGAAACTGGATTTTATACTAGATTTATTATTATCCTAACAAATAATTTTGTAAGATATTAATATTTGTGCTTAATAGATATTATTGTTTTTTAAAAAAACACAAAAAAGAATGGAATTGCAATTGTTATTGCCCAAATTATTGGATTCCAAGCAATGACTTTTCTTCCATCTAGTGGACCTATTGGTAAAAGATTGAAAAATGCAATCCAAAGATTAATTTGTATTCCTAGTGCTGCAATGTAATTAGGTAGTATTGTTATTGATAATATAAAAAACAATAATGCCATAATTATATTTATTAATGGGCCTGCTAAAGATATAATACCATTTTCTCTTACACTAATTTGTTTTCCGTAAATGTAAACTGCTCCTGGAGCTATAAATATAACTCCTAAACTAAGAGACAAAATTACTGCAAAAGCAACATAATGCCACCACATTACAAATCTTGCTTTTGCTTTGTAATATATTGCAGTATATTTATGAGCTAATTCATGACAAATAAAGGATGTTCCTGTGATAATTAAACTTATTATAAAAAATATTATAAATTCACTTAAACTATATTCTATAGTTCCTTTAAATATTCCTATTAAGTTTCCTCTTAAACTTAAATTGTTAAGAAGTATTGTAAAACATATTGATATACCAACCCAGGAAATTAATAAATCATTTATTTCTGTTTTTTTAAATTTCATAATTATTCATATTTTTCTTTTAATTTTGGAAATAATCTGCAAAAATTATTTTGCATTTTTTCTTTAAGTAATTCTAAATCTATATTATTATTTTTACAAAATAAATTGTATGCTTCTTTAATATTTAAAATGTTTTTTTCTTGATTATTATATGTTATTGGATAGTCTGTTTCTAAAAATATATTGTTTATATTTTCTAATTGATTAGGTATTAAATTTCTATCATAATTTAAAGTAATATAATATTTATTATCTAAAGCATATTCTATTTCTTGGTTAGTTCCACTAAACCAATGTAACACCACTTTAAGTTTAGTATAGGTTTTAAGTATTTCTAATACTCTTTTGGTTGCAAATCTAGAATGTATCACTACTGGTTTTTTTAATTTTTCTGCAATATCTAATTGTTTTTTAAAAACCTTTTTTTGAAGTTCTTTTAATTCTTTATTTTTTGTAATTTTATAATCAACACCAATTTCGCCAATTGCTTTACAACTATTAAAATCTATTCTATCTATATAATCATTAATTGTTTCTAAATTGTTTTTTAAAACTACATCTGGATATAATCCGTATGCAAAATAAATATTTGGTATGTTTTGATTTTGAAGATTTTTTAATTTCAAATATGTGTCAAAATTTATATTATTAGTTAAAGATATTATTTTATTTTCTAAGAATATATTTCTTATATTTTTTAAATTCACATTATCGTAATGTGTGTGAAAATCAATATAATATAAATTTCTATTGTTCATAATATATATATGACCAAATTATATTATAATAATTATGTTTTAGATATTTCTAAAACAATTTATTATCCTAGCGAAGATACATATTTGTTATTAGATAGTATAAAAGAAGATTTGTTAATAATTAAGAAAGATTGTGTTGCTATGGAAGTGGGTTGTGGTAATTCAATTTTATCTTTATATTTATATGATTTTGTAAATGATTTGTATTCAGTTGATGTAAATTCAGATGTAATAGATTATCTTAAAAATATAAAAAAAGAATATTCTCTTGATAAATTGAAAATTTTAAAATCTGATTTGTTTAAAAATATTCCTAAAGATTTATTATTTGACGTTATTGTATTTAATCCTCCTTATGTGTGTTCAAAAAGTTTAGATTTATTAAATCTAGAAAAAGAAGATCTTTGTACTCTTGGGGGTATTAATGGTAGTGAGATTATTTTTAAATTTTTAAAATCTCTGCCTAATTATTTAAATAAGAACGGAATTTGTTATTTACTTGTATCTTCTCAAAATGATCTAAAAAATATATATAAAAGCATTATTATGCTTAATTTTAAGTATAGTATAATAAATTCTAAAAAATTATTTTTTGAAGAACTTTTTGTAATTAAAATTATTTTTAATTAATTATTAAATATTATGGTTGTGAATGTAAATTATGCCTGCAAATGCAAGTTATGAGTATGGTTTGGCTCAAAAGAAATATGATGAAGCTAATACTAGTACAGACAAATTAGTTGCACTTCAAGAGATGTTATCTACTGCCCCTAATCATAAGGGTGCAGAAAATTTAAGAAAAGATATTAGTAGAAAGATTTCTTCTCTTAAAAATAAAATGGAAAAGCAAACAGCAAATCTAAAGAAATCTGGTTATACTTTAAATGTAAAAAAAGATGGTGATGGTCAAGTAGTTATAGTAGGTCTAACAAATTCTGGAAAAAGTACTTTTTTAAAAGAATATACTAATGCAAAACCTTTGATTGCAAATTATCCTTATACTACTGTTAGGCCAGAGATTGGTACTTTAAATTATGGTGGTGCTTTAATACAATTAATAGAAGTACCTTCTTTTTTGAGTTCTGGAGAACTTGGTTCTCAAATACATTCTATGATAAGGGTTGCTGATTTAGTAATATTTACTATTAGAGATGATGATCTAGAAGAATTAGATGGCATTATTGATTTATTAGAATCTAAAGATATATTTATTACTAAAAAAAAACCTAAAATAAATATTGTAAGAAGTAAATTTTTAGGTATTTCTTTTGTAAATGAACAAAATTTAGTAGATGATAAAAATAAAGTTTTGGATTTATTAAGAGATTCAGGCTATAAATCTCACACATTTATATTAAATCAAAAAACAAAAATTAAAGATATTTTATTATCTATAAATCCTAGAGCTTGTTTTATACCTTCTATTTGTGTATCTATGCCTTTTAAATCTGAAATTACAAATCTAAAATCAATTTATAGATCTGTTCCAATTTATTTATTTAAAGATAAATCTAAAGTTTGTACAAAAATATTTGCAGAATTAGATGAAATAATTGTTTATACTAAAAAACCTGGACAAAAAGCTGATACTCATGAACCATTAGTTTTAGATAAAGGTTCTACTGTTTTAGATGCAGCTATGGAAATTCATAAAACTATTTATAAAAATCTAAAATCGGCAAAAGTTTGGGGTAGTACTAAATATAAGGGGCAAAATGTTTCTAAAAAATATGTTCTTCAAAACCAAGATGTTGTTGAATTTATGATTTAATTTATACAAAAGTATTAAAAACAATAAGTTTGTATAATATATAGTTAAATATATTTTGTTTTAACTTTTAAATATATTATTTATAATCTTTTATTGAACTATGCCCAAGAAAAAAAAAAAATATCAAGATAGTAAGTTTGAACTAGAACTTTATTCTTTATTTATACCTATAACTAAACATTTAGATATGAAAGATTTAGAAAAAAAATTAATGCAATCCGATTGTGTAGAAGATGTTGAATATTATCTTTCCAAATATATGTTTTATGCGTTTTTTGTATCTATTATGTTTTTAATTTTAGGTGTTGTAATTTTAGCTAATTTAGGAAAAGGTGAATTATTTTTTAACTTAATTATGTTTTGTTTTGGTGTAGCTGTTGTTGTAATAATTTATTCTTTTGTTAAACCATATTTAGATGTAGGTCAAAAGGTATCTAGTATTAAAAATAATTTAGCACTTACAATTCTAAGTATGTCTAGTATTGCAGAAAGTGGAGCTCCACCAGAAGCTATGTTTTTAATATCTAATAATGAAACTGAAACTCCGTATATTAGTAAAGAATTCAAAAAGATTACTAATTATATGGATAATTTAGGTTTATCTTTGTTAGAAGCAATTGATCATGTTTGTGAAAAAACACCTTCTATTGAACTAAGAAAGTTTTTAATAGAACTTAAATCTAATATTGAATCTGGAGGTTCAATATCTGAATTTATGAAAAAGAAAGCAGAACATGCTCAGTTTCAATACCATTTAATGTTAAATAATATGAATAAAAAAGCAGAAACTTTTGGAGATATTTATTCTGCAGTAGTTATAGCAGGTCCTTTATTTTTATTTTCTACAGTTATGTTATTAGGTATGATTGGTGGTGGTGGGTTTGCTGGTGTTGGACTTCAAACTTTATTAGTAGTTGGTATATTTTTAGTAATACCTATAGTAAATATTATATTTTTGGTAATTTTACAAATGGTATCTTAAATTTTAAATAAAAGAAATATTATGAATAAAAGATTAAAATATATTTTGGATTTTGCAATTAAAGGTATGATTGGTTCAGTTATACTTCTAATACTTTTATTACAAACCAAATTAGTTATTTTTGCAATTTTTCCTTTATTGATATCTGTAGGTGTTGCTTCAATAGCTTATACTAATAAAATTAAATCTTATGAAGAAAACTTATTTATATTCATTGAAGATTTAAAAGATCTTCTTCAAGGTGGTATGAATATAGTAACTTCAATGGAAATTGTTTGTGAGCATGATTATGGATCTTTAAATGCTGAACTAACAAGATTAGCTGCTCAAATTAAAATAGGTGTACCTTTTGAAAAAGCTTTAGTAAATATTTTTAATGAAATAGAAAGTCCTATGTTTGGTAAAGTTGCACAAGTAATATCTGAAAGTACAAAGTATGGTGGTAATTTAACTAAAATATTTTCTTCAGTTTCTAATTATGTTAAAAACATTAATGAAATGTCTGAAGAAAGAAAGTCTAAAACTTTTTCAACTATATTTTCTTCATATTTTATGTTTTTTGTTTTTATAGGAATTATTTTAATTATACAAATTGTTTTTTTACCAATGCTTTCTTCTAATGAGTTATCTTCTGTTACTGGTGGAGGTAGTGATAACTCAATGGAAGATATTAATTTTAATACGTACTTTTTGTATTTATTATTAGTTCAAGGTTCTTTTGCAGGTCCTGTAATTGGTAAAATTTCAGAAGGTAGTGCAATAGCAGGTATAAAACATACAGTCATATTATTATCCATATCTGTGCCTTTATATGTTTTAGTATCTTTGTTTTTTATAATTTAAATTAAAAAATAAATTGGTTTTTAAATAAGTTGTATTTATATATTTATTGGTAATATATTGTATTATCTTGTATATATTATATAGAAATTTAATTTAAAGCTTGAAAATTGTTAGTGAAATATTATGTCTAAAATAACACATGTTAAGAAATCATTTAAAAAAAGAGCAGTATCACCATTAATTGCAACCATATTACTTGTAGCTGTATCTTTGTCTTTGGCAGGTATTTTATATTCATGGTCTTCACAGAATGCAAAAGAAACTACATCTAATCTTTCTGAGACAACAACACAGTGGGGTAATTGTAGTTCAGTTAATTTGTATATAGAAGATTGTACATATAATTCTGATACTGGTGTTAGTTTAATTTTATATGATGATTCTCAAATAGACATTGACAATAACCTAAGTTTAATTGTAATCGATACAAATAGTGAAATAGCAACAACTAGTTTTGAACCTAGTTTTTCTAATTCAGTTATGAGTGTTCGAACAGAAAACTTTTCTAATAGTGATGATTTTCATGATTTAGGTGAACCTATACGAAAAATTAAGATATTTGTTGAAAGTTGCCCAGATAGAGCTGCAACAACAACAATTTGTAACTAGTCTTTTTAAAAAAAAAAATTAAATTAATTTTATCGAAGGAGGAATTAAAAATGAATTCAAAAAAAGCAATATCTCCATTAATAGCAACTATTCTTTTAGTAGTTGTAGCAGTTGTATTAGTAACAATTGTTTTAAGTTGGAGTAAAACATTTTCAAATGAAAGTTTAGATGTAGCAAGTAATGTAGTAGATAATAGTTGTACTGATATGATCGGTTCTCTATATATAAGCGATTGTCAAATATTAAGTGATGGTAATGTTACTTTCTTTTTAACAAACTCAAGTAATGATTATACATATCCTGACGGAGATGGAGTTTTGAAAATTAATTTAACTGATGGTGTTGGAAATATAGACTCTCAAGTTGATGTGAATAGTAGTCTAAATCACATTACTGCAGGATGGGGTAGTTTTGGACCTGGAGAAGTTGAATCTATTAAAATAGATGTTGATAGTGTTGAAGACTCAAATCCTATTTACGTAGAAGTTAAATCTGTAGCTTGTCCTTCAGATGCATATGCAACAGCTGTATGTAGAGAATAAATATATAAGATTTGTTAAAATATGAGTTTAGTCAAACTAAAAGCTGTTTCACCGTTGATAGCAGTTGTATTATTAGTGATTGTTGCTGTAGCAATAGTTACTATACTGTTATCTTGGTCACAGAATTATGTTCAAAGAAGTACAGCATCAGTAGATGATGCTATTGATACAAGTTGTATAGGTGTAGATATATCTGTACTTAGCTGTGATTATAATTCTGTGTCTGATGAATTTACTTTTATAATGGTTAATTCTGGTAATATAGATTTTACTACTAATAATACTTTTTCTTTAATATTAATAGATTCAGATAATAATCTTACTAATAAATCTAACATTATTGATTCTGTGGCTTTTAATAAAGGTGAATCTCAAAAAGTAGTAATTGAAGATTATGAAGATGCAGAAACACCTATAAAAATGGAAATTAGAAGTAGTTCTTGTAGTGGCTTTTTTGAAACCAAAACTTGTCATTAAATCTTTTCTATTTTTATCTTTATTATTTTTTTTTGATTATCTATAATTGCAAGAATATATTTAGCATGTATTGAATTTGCTAATCTTTCAGATTTAATTATTTCTTTCATTGTATCTTTATATGTTCTTTTTACATCTATGACTTCTTGAGTATGAGTATGTTCTTTACTATTTTTATAAACTCTAAAATCAAAACCAAATAAAGCACCATCTTTAATTATTTTCCCATTATCTCTATATTCTTTAAATACAATATATTTATCTTCAAAGTTTTTAATTTTTTTATTACAAATATCTATCATTTTTGTAATATTTATTATAGAATTTAGTTTATCTTTAATTTTAATTTTTTTCTTTTCAAGTAAATAAAAGCTTTCAAATAAATCTAAATAATAATCTAAATTTACTTTGTATCCAAAGCCTTTAGATTTTAATTTACTTTTTAAAGTATTATTTTCTATTTTACAATTATTACTATTATTATTAAGTATTACAAACATATTTTTTCAACCAATTATTTATTTTATTTATATAATGTGAACAAATTTCTATCTACTCCATAAAATAGGCCAATTCTAACACCTGCATCAATCCATCCATATGCATATGAATATGATGCTAAAGCTTTAACAAAATCTTCTTTTTCTTCTAAGTATTTTCCATCATTAAGATAATTAGTAGCCATTTCTAAATAATTATCTGCAATTTCTTTTAAGAAAGATGTGTTTTTAATATTTATTTCAATAGTTGAAAGTGCTTTTTCAAGTATGTTTTTATATTTTAAACAATATTCTCTGCAATCTGTATTCATCTATAGCCACCTTTTCAAATTCATTTAATTCTCCACAAATAATTAATGATTGAGGATATTTATTACAATTAATTTTATTATAATCTTTAAATTTAAATGAAATAATTTCTTGTTCATCTGATCCCATTGCAGCAATTAGAACACATTCTTTTTCAGAAAGTATTTTTTCTTTATTAATATCAATTTCGGAAAGTAATTCACATGCTTCTTTTATATTCATAAGTCTATTTTCATTAATTTTAATATCTAATAAACAAAGTGTATGTGCTTTTATTTTAAGATTATCTAATATCATATTATAGAAACTAGTTGGTTTATAGTTTTTACTATGATATACAATACTTGTAGTTTTTCCAAATTTATATTCAAATAACCCACAAATTCCTTTGTAATTAAATATTGAAATTCCAAGTATTATTTTTAAAGGTATTTTTCTTTTTTTAGCTTCTTGAACTACTGTATAATGTGTAGTTGCTGATAAGGGTGAACCTATTACTAATAATGCTGAATTATCCTTTAAATATAAAAGATCTTGTTCTAGTTCTTTTCTATTTAACAATGTTATTTTTTTGGAAATGATTTCTTCTAGTTCGCTAATATCCCCAGAACTAAATTTATTTGTATAATTATCAATATATATATCTTCACAATCTTTAATAGCATTTATTGCTTCTAAAGTAATTTGTGTAGTATTTAATCCAATTCCTATTATATAAAACATTTTTATCACATTTTTAGGATTTATTAATTAATTTAATAATATACTCCTATTTCTATATATATTTCTTTATTAGAACTTTTAATATACTTTATGGAATTAGAAATTAATCTTGTTTTAGATGTGTTTTTTAAATTTTCATTAATAATTAGTTTATTGTTATTTATTTTTATGTATGCTTTATTATTTGGAAACAGTTTTAGATAATTTTTTTTTAATATTTTTAAATCTTCTATATTTAGTTTTTGACAACTTAATAAAATATCATTTATTTTTTGAGTAATTATAATCTCTGTAATGTCATCTATATCATTATAATTATTGTAGATATAATTTTCCTTTAAAATAAAAATCAAAGATATTATTAGTATAAGTGCGAATATACTATCTATTATCAAAACAAATCCTTTATTCACTAAAACAAACCTCTATAACTTTAAAAATATTGTTTTCTATAATTCCTCTATTATAACACGTAAGGGATTGTGTGTTTGAATTCAAATAAACTAAATTAGAGTTTATTTTAATATTATTAATATTTTTGAATTTTAAAATGTTATTAATTTTACTAATATCAATTTCATTACTATAGCATCTGTTCTTCTTTAATGCTAAATTGGCACTATCTTTTATAATATTATCAACTAAGAGTATTTGTTCAAGTATTTTGAGGTCTTTGTTTTTATATTTGTATTTCAAATTATATTTTGAAAATACATTTAAACTTAAAAATATAATAAGAATTATTATAAGTAAAACTATAAATACCTCAAATATAAATATTTGTGCATTTCTATTTTTTAGGAATTGTTTTTTTATATTCATAAATACTATTTTTTATAAAATATTTTTCTTTTAAATAATTTAATTTTGTAATATATTTTATTTCAGAATCTTTTGAATTATATTTATCTTGTAAATTAACTTCTATGTTTATATAAAAAAAAAGAATTGTTATGATTATTAATATATATAAAATAAATTCTATAGATAGTTGTGCTTTTCTAGTTTTGATTTTATTTTTAATTAATGCAAACATATTTTTCAACAGTGTAATTTTTTGGAAATAAATAGCTTAGTTCTAAATTATTATGTTTAATTTTTAATTTTAAATATAAATTTTTATTTATAGAATTAGTTATAATATATCTTTTAACTAATAAGTTATCATTAGCTTTGTATACTATAACTTTAGTAATATTATCAAGCTTTGATAAATTTACTAATTCTTCTTTTTTAGTATTTACATTTTGTATATAAAAAAAGTTATTTTTACTTTTAAAGTAATTTATTAGATTAACATTTATACTTTCCTTTAAAATTAAAGGATTATCAATTTCATTATTAAGATTAATCTCAATAATCTTATTTATATTAAGTATATTGTTTTCTTTTTCTAAATCTAGATAACTTACAATGCTTATATCTTTATAATCTATAAATGTGTTTTTTATATTACTGTTTTTAATTAAACTAATTATAAATATAGATAATAGCAAAATAGATATTATGCTTACAAATGCTTTTTTGTTTTTAAAAAACATAGTATTTGTTGTATATTTAGTATTTATTTAACTTTGTTTTACTTTTTTTGTAATTTTTATTTTAATAAATAATAAAATATAAGAAAATAAGAAAAAGATGAAATAGAAATTAACATCTTTGAAGTAACAAATCATCATTTTTTCTAAAATCTATTTCTCCAAGTATATCTACTAACATTTTTGTTTGATCTCTATTAAGTGATTTTGTAAGATCTATTCTTTTGAACAATGTATTTTTTAATTTTAATAGTAAAGTTGTTTGAACATTTACTAAATCTTTTCTATCTAATATTTGCATAAGTTATACACCTCTTTTTTTTAAAAACTTAATAATATTATAAGGTATTTAAAAGTGGAGTCATTTTTTGAACAGTAAGTGGCCGTAGCAAATATACATAATTATCTACCAATATTATATATTTATAATAACATCCATTTACTATTTGTATGTACTTTAAAGTGATTTTATTTGAAAAAAAATATATTTGCTGATAGAAATAAAAACCTAAAATCTATTTTTAAAGATGAAACTATTTTCTATTCAGAATTTATTCCTGAGAAAGTAAATTGTAGAGACATACAAGTCAAAGAGCTTACCTATTTATTAGAACCTATTAATAATAAAAAAAAAGCAAGTAATATTTTATTATATGGTCCGCCAGGAACTGGAAAAACAATGATGTCTAAGTTTGTTTTAAATGAATTAATAAATTATACTAAAAAAGCAAAATATATCATTATAAATGCAATTCAAGATAATTCTAGAATGGCAATATATTCTAAAATTGCAACCTTATTTAAGTTACCACTTCCTAGAAGAGGACTTGCTGTAGATGAAATTATAGATAGAATTAAAGAAGAATTATCTAAGTGTGATTTTATACCTATAATAGTTATTGATGAAATTGATCAATTAGATTCTAAACAATGTTCTAATTTGTTATATGATCTTACAAGAATTAATATTGATGATAAATATTTTTGTTTATTGTTAATTACAAATCATAAAGATTTTGTTTTAAAACTAGATCCTAGAACTAAAAGTTCTTTATTTTTAAATTCTATTGAATTTAATAAATATAGTCCTAAAGATCTTAAAGATATATTAAATCAAAGAATAAGCTTTGGTTTGATTCCAAATTCTATTAGTAGTGATTTAGTAGGATTTATTGCAGGTTATTCTTCAAGAAGAGGTGGAGATGCAAGGATTGCTATTGATCTACTATATAAATCAGCAAAAGAAAGTGATAAGTGTGGCAATTTAGAGCTCACTAAGGATGTTATTTTGAGTTCTTCTAAGTCTATAGATTATATCAAAATTAATGAAAAAATAAATTATTTAGGAAAAGGAGAACTAAAATTACTTCATATTCTAGAAGATGGTATGTTAAGTACTGATATTTATTCTAAAAGTGAAATACCAGTACGTACTGTTAGAAGATATCTTTCAAATTTAGAAAAAGTAAATTTAATTAGATTTGAAAATATTAATTCTAATACCGGTAGAACTAGAAAATTATTTTTAAATTTTGATAAATCTATAATTTAAAATCTATATTTTAATAAATAAGTATTTTATAAAAGGAGGTTTAAACATGTTTGGTTTTTTAAAAGGAAGTGCAGATATAATTCTTGATAATTATAATTATAAATTTGGAGACACTATTTCAGGAAAAATAGTTTTAGATTTAAAAAAGGATTTTTTAGCAAACTCTATATCTATTAGATTAATAGGTGAAAAAAGGACAATGTCTTATAGAGGTAATTCAAGATCATCTAATAAGCAAAGATTTTTTGATTTTAAGCTTCCTTTAGATGGAAAAAAGATTTATCAAAAAGAAGAGTGCCCAATAGAATATGAATTTAAGATAGATATTCCAGAAAGTTTAAAACAAACTGAATCACAAGGAAATTTAAATAAAGTTATAGGAGCTATTAATTTACTTAAAGGTAATGATTCCACTATAAGATGGTATTTGTTTGTAAAATTAGATGTTAGTAAGTCTTTATTTGATATTTCAAATAAAGTTCAAGTAAATATTACTTAAATTAAAAAGTAATATTTACTTATAATTTCAAATTATAGAATTAGTTTTTATTTAAAAAAAGAAATTAAAAGAATAGTTAAAATAACTATTCACTATCTACTCTTGGTGCTAAGAAATATCTTA
>CAYXWT010000004.1:0-31478 GCA_964468895.1 uncultured archaeon
ATGATAAATTATGCCTAGTTTAATTAAAGGGAAAAATGGAAAATTATTTAATTCTTCTTTTTTTAAGAAAAATAAAAATAAATTAATATTAAATAAAAGTAAAGATCAAATTAATAAAATATCTGGAATTAAGGAATATGCTCATTTGAGAGATTATACCATTTTTCTTCAAGATTATTGGTTGAAATGAAAAAAGTAAATTATTATTAATGTTTATAAAATAATGTTGTTGTGATAATTTTAAAAATAATTTTTAGGTTGTTTTTATTGGATTGTATAATAAGGGATTAATATGAAAAAAAGTAATAATAATAAATTAAAATTAAATGTATTTTATATATTATCTATTTTATTGATAATTTCTGGAATAGTAATAGGACTTGTATATTATCCTGTTATGCCAGAAAAAATGATTACACATTGGAATTCAAATAATGTCCCTAATGGTTATTCTTCTAAACTTGTAGGATTATTTTTAAGTCCAATGATATCTATTGTAATTTTAGTTTTATTTTTGTATTTACCTAAATTAGATCCATTAAAAGTAAATTATTCAAAGTTTAAAAATTATTATGATGGTTTTATATTAATGGTATTATTTTTTATGTTTTATATAAATGTTTTAAGTATAATTTATAATTTAGGATATCTGTTTAATTTTGGAACTTATATGGTTTTAGGTTTGTTTATGTTATTTTATTATTGTGGAATATTAATACAAAAAGCACCTCAAAATTGGTTTGTTGGTATTAGAACACCTTGGACTTTAAGTAATAAAGAAAATTGGATTAAAACACATCAGTTTGGTTCTATTTTATTTAAAATTAGTTCCATAATTATGTTATTAGGTTTGTTTTTTGAAAAATATTTGATGTATTTTGTATTAATTCCAATATTTTTAAGTGTAATTATAATCTGTATTTATTCTTATAGATTGTCTAAAACAAGTTGTAAAAATTAGTTTTAATAAAGGTTATAAAAATGATTGAAGAAATAAAAAAAAATATATTTAAGTTTTCATATTCTTCTAATTTTTATTATTATAAAAATCTAAATTTATTAATAGATTGTGGTTGTAGATCTGATTTAGAAGATATAAAAAAAGAATTTTCACAAATAGATGACTTTTCAAATGTAAAATATATTGTTTTTACACATCTTCATTATGATCATATAGGTAACTTTAATTTATTTAAAGATGCTAACTTTTATTGTTCAAAACAAGCAATAGAAGATTTTAATATTTCAGCAATAGATTGTATATTAGAACCAATTATTTCTAAAGAATTTTCTTTAAAAGTAAAATTAATAGATGTTAAAGATATTAATGAAAATTTAAAAAATAAATTTAAAGTGATTTATACTCCTGGTCATACTAGTGGATCTATTTGTTTATTAGATAAGAAAAATAGCATCTTATTTTCTGGAGATACTTTATTTTATAATAATGTATTTGGTAGATATGATTTACCTACTTCAAAACCAATCCTTTATAATGATAGTCTTAAGCAGATATTTAATATGGATTATGAAATACTTTGTCCAGGTCATGATTATTAATTATTATTTTTAAAAATATGTCTGTTAATTAGGAATGATTTATGAAATTTAAAAGGTCTTCAACAAGAAATAATTCTAAAGGTGAGGTTTCTAAAACCAATTATAAAATATCATCAAACCTTTTTACTACTAGAATAGGTTCTTTTTTTAAGAGTAGTAGAAGAGGGGTAGTTTATACAAAAAGAGCTAAAGAAATAATGCATTCTTTTAAAGATAAGCACTTATTTAAAGAAATTCTAGAACTTTCTAAAAAAATTGGTGAACATAAAGAATTTGATCCTATAATAACTATTAAAAATTCAAATTATATTTTAACTGCTAAAAGATTTGATGGAGTAAATATTTTTAATTGTAGAAAAACATATACTATTGAATTTAGAAATGGTAATAAAGATAAACTTTTTATTAAAGATGGAAATATAGCTCATACTATTTTTGAACATCTGGCTTTGAATTATATGAGTAAATTAGGATTTAATATTGTTGAACCAATTTTCAGTTACACTTCAAAGTCTCACAATTATATTGTTTATGATTATAGTCATCTATCTACACTTGACGCTTTAGAGAGAAAATTAAGTCCTAGTAAATTTAGGTCACTTTCTAAAGAAGTTTTAGAAATATCTAAAAGATTGTATAATAATAGATATAGATTAAGAACAGAAATTATAAAAGAAATGCCTTTTATTAAAAGTTTTAAGATTGCAGAGATAAAGAATACAAATGTGTTTTATGATAAAATAAATGATAAATTGTATTTTTTTGATCCAGTTTTAGATATAATAATTGATGAAAATAAATTGCCAGATAAAAAATATATTTCTAATTTACCAGATAAAAAATAATTATTTAATTAATTTTAAAATTACTATTAAAAATAGATATTTATGAGTTTTTCAAAAATAAAAACAATTTCTAGAATAAAAAAAAAAGAACCAAATAAAATTAAGTATAGTATTCATAGAGATATTCTTTGTCAAAAAGTATACAAGTTTTCTGGTTCTAAAGCAAGAGCTCTTATATATACAGAAAAAGCCAAAAAAATTTTATTTTCTTTAAGAAAAGAAAAGTTGTTTGAAAAAGTTTTAAGTTTATCTAAAAAGCTAGATGAAATATTAAAAAACACTGCTGAAATTAAGTTTAAAAATAATACTTATGTTCTAACTGCAAGATCACATTCTGCTAATAGTTATTTTTCTTGTAGAAAAACATTTATGATAGAGTTTTTAAAAGGACAAAAAGGAAAATCTTTTATAAAAGATGGAGATTTAAGAAGTTATGCTGTTTTTGAACATTTAGCATTAAATTATTTAGAAATGTTAGGACTTAATATAATTCATCCTGTTTTGAGTTATACATCTGTATCTAAAAATTATATTGTTTATGATTTCACTAACTTATCAACTTTACTTTCTTTAATTGGAAAAATTTCACCAGAAAAATATAAATCTCTTATTAAAACTGTTAGTGAAATCAAAAATGCATTATATTTAGATGAAAATCAACTTAGAATAAAAAAAAAAGTTATCAAAAAATTTCCATTTGTGGAGGATTTTATAATTAAAGATATAAATAGTAAAAATGTATTTTATGATCTAAAAAATGATAAATTATATTTTTTTGATCTTATTTTACGTGTAAAAATTGACGAAAGTAAGTTGCCAGATAAAAAATATATTTCTAATTCTTAAAAAATAATTATTTAACAAAAATATTATGTTTTAAAAAATCTTCTTTTAATTTATTATAGTCTCCAGTAAAATGAATTGTATTCCAACCTAACTTTTTTGGAGCTTCAATATCTTTTGAATAGGTATCTCCTATCATTAATATTTCTTTATTTTCAAAATTAGTTCTTGCTTGCATTTCTAAATATATTTGTGGGTGTGGTTTAACTACTCCTATTTGAAAAGAAAATAAAGAGTAATCTAAATAATCTAATATGTTTGTTTCTTGTTTTATAATGTCATATATAAATATACTGCTATTGGTTATTAGAGCAGTTTTATATTTTTGATTTTGTAATTCTTTTAATAAAGGTATTGTAAAATCATATAATTTTATTTGATTTTCAGCTTTATCTCTAATAGCTGTTATTTTAAATATATTTTCTTTAGTTAAAGGTATATTTAATTTTTCTGCAAGTTCATTATGAGCATCTAATTCGTTTTCCCAATATTTTGTTTGAACAGTCTCTTCAAATATACTAATTAGTTTTTCTTTATCTATACTTAAATTAAATTTTTTTTTTAAAGTATCAGAAAAATGATATTTAGTATCAGTTCTTGTAGCTAAAGTTGACCATAAATCAAAACAAATTAATTTTATCATAAATTATCAGATCATATATTAATAAATAAAAGGAATTAATTTATATGTTTTGTTTTTATATTTTTTATAACTTTTATGTTTTTTTAATAAATAATTGTCTTCATGTTCTACTTTTATAACTACTGCTATAATTACAGGTATGATCAAGTAAAAATAAATATTTTTACTTAATAATAATATAATTCCGCTACTAAGTAAAATTGCACATAAATATATAGGGTGTCTAATTATTCTATATACTCCTGTTTTTACAATTCTTTTTTCTGGACCAATTTGTGGATAATAATTTTCTTTTAAATTATAAATTGCGTTATATTCTATTAAACCACTTATAATTAATAATAAAACTGGAAATATATCAAATATATTAATTAACCAATAGTTAGTATAAAATAAATAATGTACTATAGAGATAAGTAAACAAATAAAAACAACTATAAAATACATAGAAGTATAAAAATCTGTTTTAAACATATTAATAGTTTCTGTAGTCATATTTATAGTTTTACTAGTTATTTTATAACATAAAAAGTAAAATATAATTGTATATATAGTTATAATTATTAATTTATACATAATTAGTCCATATCTATTTTATTTTAAATTTTTAAGATTTCCTTCTAAACAAATAGGTTCAAGAGCTTTTATTTCACGAAGATTTTTTCTTTTAGGTAAATCGTACAATAGAAATATTTGTTTATTTAAATGAAAAGCTACACATGCATACATTATTAGTTTACTAGATATATTATTAATAGTATTTTTATCTTTAAAATTACATAATAATATAGCATCTGTTTTTTCAAGTAATTTTAAATCTTTAGATAATACTTCTTTATCTTTATTTATATAATTAGATGTTTTACCTAATTGAAAAGTAGGTAATGTTGTGTCTTTTTTTAATTTATGTAAATTAAATTTAATTATAGGTAATTTATCTTCAAACTTTTTATCTGATATTAAAAATATATTCATAATAACTCTTTTACCTTAATAATTTCTATTAATAATAAATTAATGAACAGTTTATAAATATGTGTTATGATTTTCATAAATACATTACTTTAAATATGTTTTTATATCTAAATATTTTAATTCTAAGATGTATGAACAACTTATAATGTATCTTAGATAAAAATACAAAATTTAGTATAAATATGGAGAAAATCAAGTATGAATGGTGTTGTAAAATTCTATAACTTTAAGAAAAGATTTGGATTTATTACTGGCGAAGACGGTAAAGATTATTTCTTTCATCAAACAGGTATCGTTGTAGACTTTCAAAGAGAAATCAGAGATAATGTTCAAGTAATTTTTGACGTTGTTGAAGATGACAAAGGACCAAAAGCAGTTAATGTTAATAAAATGTAAATTCTATTTATAGTTTTTAAATTACTCTTTAATGGTTTTAAAGAAAAAAACAATTTGTTTTTTTCAATTTTTCTTTTTTTTTATTTCTTATTTTTAATAAATTATTTATAATAGTTTATATTGTAGATTTAATTATAATTAAACCTTATTAATTTAATATTAATTAAAAATCTTATTTTTGTATTTTAAAAATTAGTTTAGTAATAAAATGCATATATTTAAGTACTATAAACACTTATTTATATTAGTATTTTAAATTATATAAAGGGATGATAAATTATGTTAATGTATGCTTTAATTGGATTAGTTTTAATAATACTTGCATGGTGGGTTCAATTATTTACTATAAAAGCAGATAGTAAAAAATTAAATAAACTATTTATAGTTCTTTATTGTATAGGTGTTGTGTTCTTAGTATTAGATAGTTACTATGCTGGTTTACAGGTATATGCTTTATTGAATTTAGTTAGTCTTATCTTTGCATTTATGGTTCTTGTAAGATTATTTTTAAAATAATCTTTTATTTTTCTTTTTTTTTAAATAATGTTTGGATATAAGATATATAATGATAAAAGTAGAGTTAGAGTTTAATAAATTCTCTAGAAATACAATAGAAGTTTTTATTAAAAGCAAAATATTAACTATTAAGTTTTGGGGTACAAAAGAAAATAAAGAACTATATGTTTTTTGTAAAAAAACACAATATATTTTTTTAGAACCTTTTGTTAATATGTATTATAATAAAAATCCAAAAACAGTGGTTATTAGAAAGTCTTTTTTATTTTCCTTTTTAGAAAATAAAAATACTTATTTTAAGTTAAAAAATAGTGATATAAAATCATTATTAGATAGTTTGGAAGAACTAAATTTTGAAGATTTCAAAAGATATCTACATAATTTTTAATTATTTAATATTTTTTAAGAAATTAATCTGGGATATAATGATAGACGTTGCACAAGCAATGTTTAATGAACTTACAGATTTAGAAGACATAGGTATCTTAACTAATTTATTACTAATTTCTTTATAATTTCTACTAAGTCCAATAGTTTCATTTCCAATTAAAACAATAGTTGGTTTATTATAATCTATATCTTGAATATATTCTTTAGCTTTAGCAGAAGTACCTATAATTTGTAAATCTTTTTGATTTTTTTTAAAATTTTCATAAAAGTCAACAAATTCTTTATAAGAATTTATTTTAAAAATAGAAGTTGCAAAAACCCCACCTAAACTGCTCCTAATAGTTTGTGGATCATACATGTCTACACTATAGTTGCCACTAATTATGATAGCATCAACTTCAAAAGCATTACAGCTTCTAATAATTGAACCTAAATTACCTTTATTAGATATATTGTCTAATAAAACTATTAATGAATCTGTTTTGTTTTTAATAGTCTTATATAAATCATTTATATTTTTGTCTTCAACTTTAATTATAGCAATAAGTTCAGAGGTATTTTCTTTATCACTTAGTTCTTTAAGAAGTTGAGGAGTAATATGAAAATGTTTACAGTTTGTTTTTTTAATAAATTCTTTAGCCCAAATAGAAAGATTATTTTTATTATAAATTAAAGAGTCTATTTTGTAATTATTATTAGAAAGAACTTTAATAGCTTTTATACTTTCAACAAAGATTTCTTTATTTTTATTTCTTTTTTGTCTACTATTTTTTAAAGACAAAAAATGTAAATAATCATTATCTTTAGAATTAATATTATATATTTTCTTCATAATATCAATATTAAGTGTCATAATATTTAAAAATACTATAATTTTATGATACTAAACTTTATTTTACTAGTTTTTGAAAATCTATTTCTGCTCTACTAATTAATGTTTTAATTTTTAGTATATGTTCTTGAAGTTTAGGATTATTATGATTTGGATGTAATATTTCATTAATATCAAATCCATGGATATTATTTTTTTCTAAATGTAATTTTATTTTTTTAGAAAAAAATGTTTTCACTAAAAATCCAATCCCATCTAATAAGCTAATTTTACTATTACTTTGTTTTTTATATCTTTTTTTAGTAAGTAATTTTAAAGCATCGCTTTGTAAATTAAATAAAAATAGTTTTATTGCTGTTATTTCTTTAATTTGTTGACCATATTTTGGATTTGCTTTTAATTCTTTAAAAACTTCTTGAATTAGTTCTTTTGGAATGTGTTTACTTTTGATGTGTGGTATTTTATGATTTATATAATCTATATTTATAAAATATTCAATAATTAAATGATCTATAGAATTATAAATACTATTTTTATTATTCATATTATTTTTTCTAAAATAGCCATGTACATAGTCATCTAAAATAAAATGACTAACAAAACCAAGAGCAAATGATCTATCTTCTTTTGTTTTAGCTTTTTTAAGTAATCTTTCTCCAAATCTTTTACCAAAGCCAATGTTTTCATGCCAATAAAGAGTTGTATTTGTTAATTTATTTTTTACTTTTGATTTCTTTTTTGGAGATAGTATCTCATAAATATCAGGAAATACAGATCCAGAAATAAAATGTTCTTCACTTATTTCTTTTTCTTTTAAATTTTGTTCTTTTAGAATCTTTTTTCTGTGCTCAATTGCTTTTTTTGCAATTGCACTATGAGTTAAAGTGTTAGCCATATTTTCAACCTAATTTTATAATAATTATAAATATTATATATAACAATATTTAAAAATAGACAAAACTATAAGGATTTAAGTTTTGATTATAATTTTAGTAATATTTTTAATTAATCAAATAAATAAGAGTTAATAAAAACTTTGATTTTAATAATAGAACATTATAGTGTACACATAAAATATACCACTATATAAGTGGAAAATGGGTTAAATTAAATTAATCCATTTTTATTTTTTCCTTTGTATTCTTACATAGAAAACTTCTATTTTGTCATAATCAGGTCTACTATAAGAATCATATGTTCCTTTAACTAGAGAAAATTCATATTTTAAATCTAAATTGTGTGTTTTATTAAAAACTTCTATCATTCTTGGAGCTATTTTTAATATTTTTTCAATTGCATTTTTTTTTAAATTGTTTATAAGTGCAACTTCTACAAATGCTCTACCTTTTTTACTTAACATAAGTGCTGTTTGAAATAAAGTGTATGGTGGAGATGTACTATAATAACCAACACTTGCAGGAGCTACAATTACATCATATTTCCCTTTTACTTTATTAATAATTTCAGAATCAGCTATAGAGTTTATATGTTCAAAAACTTTTTCTCTAGAAAGATCTTCTCTTATTATTTTCTTTTCTACAAGTTTTTTATCTAATGTTGATTTAAATATATTTAACACATCAATAGTAGGTTTTATACCTATACTTTCTAATTCTTTTTTTAATATAGCTGTATCATATCCAATGCCAGGACCTAATATCATAACTTCAGGGTGTTTTTTAAGATCATTTAAAATAAAATTAGAAACCTCTTCTTTAAGTTTATAACGATATATTTCTTCATATCTATTTCTATTACCATTAAATTCAGAGCCCCAGTTTTCAAATCCTTTTTTAATTTTAGGTCCTATATGATGATGTATATCTCTTTTATTTTCGAAAGGTTTTATCTTTGTTTTACGTATCATTATATTATTGTTTATGAAAATCTTTAAATATTTAATCTATATTTTAAAATATTCTTTAAAAAACATTTTATAATCTTATAAATTTTAATTAATTTTATAAATATATCTTGTTATAATTTAGTTATAAATAAGATATTTTCAAGTTATAAGTTTAATTATGAAAGTAAAGAAAATTTAAATAAAGTAATAAAATTTTGTTTTATCTTAAATAATTTTAGTTTTAAAAATTAGAACTCTATTTTTGATGAAGAAAAATTTATATCCAATTTTATTTTTAATATTAAATGAAGTAGAAAGTCCTGAAGCAATATTATAATTTGGGTCTTGTTTAGCCAAAAAAAGAAGTTATTATTATTAATTAAGAATAATATTTCTAAGAATATATTTAGAAGATAAATTTACGACGTAATTTATTTTGAAGATTTAGATGATTTAAATTTAAAATCTAAATAAAATAGATTTTAAAAACAAGGTGATTAATATTATTGAAATTTATTTAAAACATAATTTTGAGATGTTTTGTGGTTATATTAAAGGATTAATAATAAAGATAAATAATCCTAAAAGATATTTTTATCTTGAAACAATTAGAGGTAATTATAGATTATTAAATAGTAATAGAAAAAAGCTGTTAAATAAATTTAAACTTTTATTACAGGAACAGAATATTAGCTATTATTTAGTTATGTCTAGAATAAAGACTATTGGAAGTGTAGATAGAAAAGAAAGATATAATAAAACTCAGAATACAAAGAATAATCATTATGATTCAATAGGTGTGAGAATTGTAACTTATAGTAAAAAAGATTGTTATAAAGTTATGAATCTATTATTAAAGAATTTTAGATTGGAAAAAGAAAAAAATATTATTAACCCTGAAGATTTTTTTAAAAATAAAAAGTTAATGAGAAATACCACTAGTATTTCTAAGAATCAAATTTTTATGAAAATAAATTATAATAGCTGTTCTGTTCATTTTATACTAATTCCAAAATATAATCTTAAATTTATTTCAAAAGAAAGACAAAAATATATTAATTATATAAATAATATTATTAATAAAACCTAATTTAGATTTAGTATTTAAATATTATTTTTAGAGATGTTATTTTGTAGAGTGTACTAAAAGTACTAATTATAAAATCATCTAAATTAAATGGTGATAATTATCACATAAATTGAAATAAGTTAAGAGTGTATTTAAAATTATGTGTAATTTTAGATTTATATGAATCTTAGAAAATTATTATTGAAAGACGTTAATATTCTAAAAGAATTATTTTTACAAGAAAAAGATCTTACAGATGTTGGTATAAATGTAACTTATGATAAGATTTTATTGGAATATACTTACAATTGGTTAAAAGAAAGTGTAAAAATAGAATCTTAGATTGCAAATAAATATACTAGTAAAGGATATGGTACTTTAGTAACAAAACTGATTATAAATAAAATTTCTAAATTATTTAATATTAATAAGATATTTGCTAATGTTTCAAAAAAGAATGTTGTTTCAATTAAAATTATAAAAGAAGATAATACTGATTTCTTTTTTAAAAAAACATTAAAATATTAAAAATATAGTTTCAAGACCAGATGTCATATTAAGTATTGAAATAACCAATTATTCTATAAATTCATTAGTTAAACAATGACAGGAACCACCTGCAAACCTAAAATAAGTTAATGGAACTACAAATCTGGAAATATTTAATTTCTTTAATTCTTCTTCAACATCAGCAGTTATAAATTCATGAGAATTTATTAAATATCCAGGAGAAACTATTCCATTTACTGAATAATTTCCTAAATCATTAATATCTCCTGAAGAATCTATATTGTCAACATCTATAATTCTAACACCTAATTTTTTAAGATCTTCATAAGATGTTTTATCAACCATATTTTTTGCAACTAATAAAGCACATAATTCGTTTTCTTTATTAATAACTGGACAAAAAACAGTATCTAAATGAAAACCACTTGATTTTATAATTAAATAATTATCAGGTTTTATAATACTTTTTACAAATTCATGACCTAACCTATTTGCTCTAGAAATGCCACCAAAATAATAAGATCCATTTTTGGTTTCAATATAATGAACTTCTCCAAATTCAATATAAGCATTTTCTGGAGGAGTTATTATTTCCTTATTAAATTTGTTTTTAATAGCTTCAGCAACAATATTTACTTCTTTAATTCTATCTTTGACACTAAAGTTAGCTTTAATCCAATAATTTTTAAACATCATACCTCTATCTCTGATAAAAATAGCATCATGGTTTAAGTTTTTAATAGTGTTAAGTTCTTTCGGAAAATCTATAGTTTCTATATCATATTCTGCAAGTTTTAATTTTTTCTTAAGATTGTTATGATCTTTAATAATAACATCCTGTTCTGGTATAATATTGTTTTCTTTAGCAAAAACTGTAGCGTTATTTATACTATCGTTATTCTCTCCTTTATGAACAACATATCCATTACACCAACAACCTTTAATATCTTTATTAGTTTTTGGAAGATTCATAAGTAATATTTTTTTCATATGATTACCTCTATTTGTTTGTATACATAAAAATTACATTTTCAAAAATAGGCTTAATCTAATTAACAAGTAAATTTATTTTTAAAAATTGATAATGACAATTAGTATTTAGATTGTTTTTAGTAAGAATTTTATTTTGAATATAATATTTAAGTAAGTATAATGTTTTATACCTAACTATAGTCTTTTTATAGAATCTTCAAATCAATAAAGTATTGGGAGCCATTAGGAAATACAATTTTAGAATATATTAATTATATAGAATATAAGTTTGATGGTAGACTAGGTATTTTAAAACGAAAACATATTGACTGTGAAACTATTAACTATATAGGAAAAGAAGCTAATAATGTTGAACAAGAAATTATAAAAGTAGTTACTATTCTAAGTTTTTAAAATAAAAATTATAATTAGTATTAAGATTGTTTTTAGTATGTATTTTATTTTGAATGTAATATTTAGGTGTGTATGACTTTTTTGTATTTAATCATAATGTATTTTAATATAGTTTTTACAATTTAGTGGTTTTTTAATTTTTTTAGTTTAGATCTATTTTTTAAGAAATACACTTCATTATTAACCTGTCAATCTATTGACTGGTTTTATGGTCAAACCGGCTAACGGGTTGCCCGGTCCATATGTTTAAATATATTTCTATTGCTATATTTCTTATGGATTATACTAAGATATTAAAAATTTGGAATCCCTGGTGGATTTCAAAGAAAGTAGATTTAAATAAATTTAAAATTGAACGAAATAAAACTAAAGAAATAATTAATTTTTTAAAAATTAGAGAAATTATAGTTTTAAAAGGTATAAGACGTTCAGGAAAATCAACTATTATTTATCAAATTATAAATTATCTTATAAATCAGAAAAAAATAAATCCCAAAAACATCTTTTATTTTAATTTTGATCAACCTTTAAAAAGTAATGAATTAGAAGTTATGGATGATCTTTTAAATAATTATTTAGAAATTAATAATCCAAAAGGAAAAATATATGTTTTTTTAGATGAAATTCAAAATGTAGAATTATGGGAAAGGTGGATTAAAAAAGAATATGATTTAAAAGAAAAAAGTATTAAATTTATTATAACTGGATCTAATAATTCTTTACTTTCAAATAAAATTTCTACTGCTTTAACTGGAAGAATTATTTCTATAAATATATATCCTTTATCTTTTTTAGAATATTTATTATTTAAGAATTATAAATATAAAGATCTTGATATAGATGAAAATAAAATAAAATTTCATTTTAATAAATTTTTGAAAAAAGGTGGATTTCCAGAAGTAGTTTTAGAAAAAGATGATTATATTAATAAGAAAAGATTATTAGAATATTTTGAAAATATTATTTTAAGAGATATAATTACAATTAAAGATGTAAATGAAACTAAAAAATTAAAAGAACTTGCTCATTATCTAATTACAAATATTTCTTCACAAATAACTTATAGTAAATTAGGAAAAGTATTTGGTCTTAATAAAGCTACTGTAAAAGAATATGTTTCTTATATTGATCAATCTTTTTTAATTTTTGAGGTTAATTTTTATTCTTATTCTTTAAAAAAAAGTGTAAGTATACAAAAACCTAAAAAAATATATTGTATTGATAATGGTTTGAGAGAAGCTGTTTCTTTTAAATTTTGGGATGATAATTCAAAACTTATTGAAAATTTAGTTTTTGTAGATCTTTTAAGAAGAGGATTAGATGTTTATTATTGGTTTTCTAAAAATGAAATTGATTTTGTAGTTTCAAAAAATAATAGACTTATTTTGATTAATGTATGTTATTCCAATGAAATTCCTGAAAGAGAAATTAAGGGTTTTAAAGAATTTGAAAAAGAATATAAGAACATAGATCAAAAAATAATAATTACTAAAAATTTAGAAAAAGAAGAAGATGGTGTTTATTATATTCCTATATACAAATGGATTTTAAAAGATAATTTGTTATTTTATAAAGAGATTTAGCAACAACAATAACTGCAGGAGCAAGACTATTTTTAACTATTGCTCAAACAATAGCCAAAAATGAAAAATGTCCTCATCATTATATGGATACAGATAGTATTTTTGTAGATACAAAAATATCTAGTAAAGTTATTGATTATTTTAAAAATCTAAGTCCTTATTCAAATAATATTCCTTTACTTAAAAAAGATAAAGAAAATGTTTATTTTTATGTGATTTGTAGTAAAAGATATTGTCTTTATAGATTAGATAAAAATAAAAGAGATATTATTGATTATAAATTACATGGATTAGGTCATTTAATTAATCCTTGGAAAAATAAAATAAAGAATTTGCAAATCCTTTCGTATATTAACAATAATATTATCGTCCATATTAATATTGTGGAGAGTAATTGTTAAAAAAACTATTGTTTCTCTAAACCTTACAACAAAAAGAAGTTATATATAACCCAAAAATAGAAAGCCTCTAGTGGGATTTGAACCCACGACCTACAGTTTACAAGACTGTTGCTCTAGCCACTGAGCTATAGAGGCAAAGATTGTTTTTTTTATTAAAATTAGCTTTTAATAAGATATTTAAGTAGAGAAAACTTTAAAAATAAATCTTTATTTTTTATTTAATTTTAATTAAGAAATATACCAAGGATCAATAATGTATATTTCTTTTGTTTTAGTATTATAAAGTAAGTTGTGAGGAAATAAATCTTGTATATTTGTTGGACCAGTAACATTAGTATTTTTAGATTTTATATATTCTTGATTATTTAAACCTTTATCTATTATTGATTCTATTATTTCTCTTTTTCTTGAAATGCTAATACTTTCTTTTAGAGTTAGTTTGTTATTATCTGCTAATTCTTTAATTGTTTGAAGATTAGTAAAATCATA
This sequence comes from uncultured archaeon, assembly GCA_964468895.1. Taxonomy (GTDB): domain Archaea; phylum Iainarchaeota; class Iainarchaeia; order Iainarchaeales; family CSSED10-239; genus CSSED10-239. The sequence goes on from CAYXWT010000004.1 coordinate 14,285, forward strand.
TACTATATATGCTTTTTTTGATTTAATATTTAAATATGATAGATGAGCATCAATAATATTAATTCCTAAACTTTTTAGTATTTTTATGGCTTTCATTTCATAAAAACCATTTAAATGAGCTTTAAGTTTGTTATCAAAAGTAGAACATTTACTATTAGGTGTTGGTTCTTCATTTATTTCTTTTACAAAATATTTTTTATTATTTTTATTAATTTTAATTATATACATTTCATTAGTGCTTGTTTTGATCTTATTACTTACTTTTTCTATTGTAAATCTACCTTTTGGGTCTTTATATTTGGGAAGTTTTTTTTTATTCATTTCACGAAAAGCTTTAAGTAAACCTTTATTTTCTGAAAGTATTTTTCGTCCTTTTGGAGAGTAAGCTAGTTTATGATTTTCTGTTTCTAGGAACTTTGATTTTGTAATACTATATCTTTTCATATTTATATCTAAATACAATCTTTTTTTAATTATTTGTGTGATTTTTGAGATTTTTATTTTAAAAATATTTTTAAGTTATTAGAGAAAACTTTAAAAATAAATCTTTATTATTTATTTTATTAATTGTGCCATAAAATTATAAATACTTAGAAAATCAAAATATTTAAAAAAGTAATTAGATATAATATACTTTGTTATATTTATGAATTAATAAAATAAATTTCTAATTTGTTTTTTATATGTTAATAAGAAAAAAAAATTTAAAAAAATTTGGGCAGAAAAGAGAAGTCAATGAATCTGTAAATTATATTTTAAGTAGTAAAAAAAAAGGATTTGAAAGTTGGGCTTATAAAGGAGATAGATATAGATATAAAGTTGTTTTTGAATTACAACTTAAAAAGAAGCCACTTAAATATTTGCTTGATAATAATATAAAAAACCCTGAAATTATGATGTTAGGGCCATCAACTGGAGAATATATTCTAGAATTTAAAAAAAGACTTTTAGAAAATAAAATTAAACCAATAATTGATTGCTTTTCTTTAAAAAATGAATTAAATAAAAATGTAGAAAAGGAAGTTAGATTAAATCTATTTGGTAAAGGAGCTTTTGAAAAATTAAATACAAAAGCAAATAATCTTGATTTAAAAGAAATTCAAAGAAATCTTATAGATAAATATAATTTAATTATAGCACCAATGAGTATAGGTGTTCATACAAAGTATCCTATAAATGCTTTATTTACTTCTGCATTAATGCTTAGAAAAGGTGGTAAAGCATATGTTGAAATTCCTGCAATAGATAGAGATTATTTAGAGTATATGAAATCGCAAAAACAGTCACGAAGTAAATATGATAAACAGTTATTTTATTCAAAATTACAAGCAACTAAAGTAGAAAAAATTTTTGATAGGTTTGTTAATTCTTATAACCCTAAATTAAAATTTAAATTAGAAGCTGTTGATACTTTTTATCATGAAAAATATGTGTTTATAGAAATTACTAGAATACAATAAATTTAATTTTTTAATTATTTCATTTGAGATTTATGCCTGTTACTAAAAAAATTGGAAAAAAAAGAACTGCAATTAAAAATTGTAATATTGTAAAAGCAAGTTCTAAAGAATCTTGGCCTTGTAATGGACAAATGGAAAGATTTAAAGAGATATTTTTTGTAAATTTATATAAAAAACCTTTAAATTTTTTACTAAAACTAAAAAAGCAGAATCCAAATGTTATGTTCCTTGGTTCTGGAAGAGGAGGAACTATTTCTGAATTTCTAAAATATACTTCTAAATTTAAAATAAAGCCATTAGTAGATACTTTTTCTTTAACTAAAAATCTATCTAAAAGTGTTTTGTCAAAAGTTAGAAAAGATTATTCAGCAAATATAGGTTTTGAAGAACTAAATACAAAAAACAGTAAATATAAGTTTTTAGAAAATAAATATGATCTTATAGTAGGTGCTATGAGTGTGGGATATCATACAAAGTATCCAGCAAATGCACTTTTTACTTCTGCGCTAATGTTAAAAAAAGGTGGAAAGGCATATATTGAAATAGATGATTTAAAACAATTTTTACAATTAAATAAAACTCAATTTTTTAAGTTTCTTAAAAATTCTAATATTAATAAAGAAGAAAAATATTCTCAAAAACAGATTTTATTTTTAGAGAATGTATTTAATAGAATGGTAAATTCTTATGATTCTAAACTAGAATTTTCTTTTAACTTTATTAAATATAAAAATAAAATGTTTTCTAGTGTTGATTCTGTATTTGTAGAAATAGAAAGAATTAAATAAAGTCTGATTAATAATAAATTTGATTATTATGCCTATTTTAAGAAATAAAAAAGTTATAACTAAATCAATTTTAAAAAAATTTGGTAAAAAAAGAGAACCTTTTGATTATGTGTCTAAACAAATTATTGATAAGAATGAGGTGTGGGGACATAATGGATCCAAAAATAGATTTAAATCTATATTTCTTAAAAACTTAGAGAGAAAACCAATTTCTTTTTTACAAAAACTTGGAAAAGAAAAGCCAACAGTTATGTTTTTAGGACCTGGTAAAGGTGGTACAATAACTGAATTTCTAAAATATACTTCTAAATTAAAAATAAATCCTGTTGTAGATGTTTTTGCTTTAACTAAAAATTTGTCTTTAGAAGCAAGTTCTAAAATTAGAACAGATTATTCTTCAGATGTTCCTTTTGAACATTTAAATATTAAAAATAGTAAATATAAATTTTTGGAATAAAAATATGATCTTGTAATTAGTGCTATGGGTGTTGGGGCACACACAAAATATACCTCTAATGCTCTTTTTACTTCGGCTTTAATGTTACAAAAAGGTGGTAAGGCTTATATTCAAACAAATATGTGGAATTATCTAGTAAAAAATTCATATGATGCTAAAAAAACAAAATTACTTATTAAAAGTGTATTTAATAGATTGGTTGTTTCTTATAATAAAATCTTAGAAAAATCTAATCTTAACAAAAGAAAATATTCTTTTAATTTTATTGAAAGTAATAATTTAGGATTTGTTGAAATAGAAAGAATTAAATAAATTTAAGAATTTAATAGTGATGATTATTATGCCTGTTTTGAAAAAATTTGGAAAAAAAAGAGAAACTAACTTAAAAGTTAAAGAGTGGCTTAGTATAGGTTGTGAAAAATGGCGTTGTAATGGACTAAAGGAAAGATATAAACAGATTTCTGAAGCACTTGGTGGTATTCATGTTTATTTTTTAGTTTGTCGTCGAAAATCACATCCTATTGTGATGTTTTTAGGTGCTGGAGTAGGAGAAACTATTTCTGAATTTAAAAAACATCTTTTGAAACATAAGATACATCCAACTGTAGATGTTTTTTCTTTAACTAAAGATTTATCTTCAGAGGTTAATTCTAAAACAAGACGTGATTATTCTAATAATTTGCCTTTTGAACATTTAAATATGAAAAATAGTGCTTTTAAAAATTTAGAAAATAAATATGATTTAGTTATAGGGGCCATGAGTGTTGGTGTACACACTAAATATCCTGCAAACTCTTTGTTTACTTCTGCTTTAATGCTTCAAAAAGGTGGTAGGGCATATATTGAAGTTGTAGACTTTTTAAAAAAGAATGGTGGTATATCTACTATAAAAGAACATAAAAAACTTTTAGAAAGAAATAAATCTTTTAGTTTTAGTAAGTATGAACGTTATAGTCTTTCATATATGAAACAAATTTTGGTTTTTAAAAAGGTTTTTTTAAGAATGATTGAAGTATATAATCCTAAATTAGAATTCTCTATTAAAATGATTGATAATAATTTGAATCATTTTACTTGTCAAATGAATTTTATAGAAGTAGAAAGAATTAAATAATTTTTAATATATAATAGATACTGATGTTTATGTCTCTTTTAAGAAATAAAAAAGTTTTGCTAAAACCAATTTTAAAAAAATTTGGTAAATTAAGAAAACCATCTTTATCATTAGAGGAATATTTAGTTTCTAAAGCTAAGGAATCTTGGGGTTATAATGGAACTAAAGATAGATTTAAAACTATATTTTTTGAACATTTACAAAAAAAACCTTTTCGTTTTTTAATTAAATTAAGAAAAGAAAAACCAAACGTTATGTTTTTAGGTGCTGGTAAAGGAGAAGCTTTATATCAATTTATAAAATTTAGTTCTAAATTGAAATTAAATCCAATAGTAGATGTTTTTTCCTTTACTAAAAGCTTAACTAAAGATGTAAAATCTTTAGTTAATAAAGATTATTCTTCTAGAACTCTTTTTGAACATTTAAATGTAAAGAAAAGTAAATTTAAGTTTTTAGAAAATAGATATGATCTTGTTGTAGGTGCTATGAGTGTTGGTGAACACACATATTATCCAGCAAATGCTATTTTTACATCTTCTTTAATGTTGTTAAAAAATGGAAAGGCTTATATTGAGGTTGAAGATTTAAGAGATCGTTTTACTGTTAAAGAGTATGATGCATATATATCGTATTTAAAAAAATTTCCTAAACAACATCATGATGAATTATATTATCAAAAACAAATAGATAATTTAAAAATTATATTTAAGAGAATGGTTTATTCTTATAATCCAAAATTAGAATTTTCTTTTAAAATCATTAAAAATCCCAAAACTGCTATTAATTTTGTAGAAATAGAAAGAATTAAATAAAAAAACAAAATAAAATTTATTTTATTTCTTTAATTCTATGGTTTGAGTAGGGAAAGCAAATTCAATTTTTTCTTTTTCAAAACGAGTTTTTATTTCTGTGTTTATTTTGTCTTTTATTTGTATGTATTTTCCCCAATTTAATTCGTTTATATAATATGTGACTTTTACATCTAATGAATAACTATTAAATTCATCAAATCTTATATAAAAATCAGGAAGTATGTTTTTATTGTTTTTAAGTATTTCTTTAACTATTGCTTTTGCTTTGTTTAATTTAGCTGTACTTGTGCTATATGTTAAACCAAGAGTTGTATCTATTCTTTTTGAAGATCTATACGATATGTTCGAAATAGTACTACCTGCAATTTTACTATTTGGCATAATCATTAAAGTACCATTTGTTTTTTGTATTTGGGCAGATCTTAATCCTACTGCTTTAACAGTTCCTACTTCTCCATTAATTTCTACAAAATCTCCTATATTAAAGTTTTTTTCTCCAAATAATACTACACCGCTTATTAAATTTTCTAGTGCATCTTTAGCTGCAAGAGCTACTGCAATACCACCTATTCCAAGTCCTGCTAGTAATGCTCCTACATCATAACCAAAATTAGATAATACTAATACACCTGCAAAAGCTACAATTACTATGTTTGTTAAAGTTTTTAATAATGGAACTAATTGATCATCATATTTTGTTTTTGTTTTCTTTGCTATTTTTGTAATATATTCATCTATTATTCCTAATATGAATTTTGCTAAAAACCAAGCTATACAAAATACATATAATAAAAATACAATTTTGGTAATTATGTTTTGAAAACTTGATGATACTGTTAAATATCTAAAACCAATTTCAAAAAATATTATTGTTATTATTAACATAAATGGAAGTGGTTTTTCCATAATACTAACTAATATATCATCAAACTTTGTTTTTGTTTTTTCTGCAATTTTTTTAAATACGTTTTTACTAAAATAGGATGCTATTTTGCTAACTATTATTCCTATAAATATAAATAATATAAACATTAAAATTTGTTTTAAAGTATTTCCGAAAATCATAATTTCTAACATAATTAATCTCACTTTATTAATTTTTTAAAATGTAGTTATAGATATGTTTTATATCTATAGATTATTTATAATAAACTATTTATAAATGTTTTTGTAACTATATAAATAACTAGTATATAATATTTGTAATAATATCTTATTTTGTAGTCTACTTTCAAAGATATATTCTTCTATTTAAAATAAAATTGATTCTATAAATATAAATATTTTTTAATTTGATAAATTATGATTAAAAAAAAATTAAAAGTCAAATCTAAAGTTACAAAATCTACTGTTGTAGAATTGAAAGATGTTACTAAGACTTATCTTATGGGTGAAGTTGCAGTTCATGCTTTAAATGGTGTTAATTTAAAGATAAAACAAGGTGATTTTGTATCTATTATGGGTCCAAGTGGATCTGGAAAATCTACTATGATGCATATTGTTGGTGCTTTAGATTTACCAAGTACTGGTCAAACTTTTATTAAAGGAATAGATTTGAGTACTTTAAGTGAAAATGAACTTTCTCAAATAAGAGGAAAAACAATTGGTTTTGTTTTTCAAGAATTTAATTTAATTCCTACTCTTACTGCTCTAGAAAATGTAAGATTACCTATTTTGTTTCAAGATATAGAAGAAGATAGAACTGATTGTTGTATTGATTTATTAAAATTAGTAGGTCTAGGTGATAGAGTTGATCATAAACCTAGTGAACTTAGTGGTGGGCAACAACAAAGGGTTGCTATTGCAAGAGCTTTGGCTAATGATCCTGAAATAATTCTTGCTGATGAACCTACTGGTGCACTTGATTCTAAATCTGGTATTGAAATACTTGATTTACTTGAAGATTTAAATAGAAAAGGTAAAACTGTTATTATTATTACTCATGATAAATCTTTAACTAAATATACTAAAAGAAATATTTCTTTAAAAGATGGTAAAGTTATTAAAGATATTTCAAAATAAAAAGTTTGTAAGATATTTATGAAAGGAATGTTATCTTTTATTTTTAAAAATATAAAACGAAGAAAACTTCGAAGCTGGCTTACAATTATTGGTATAATTGTAGGTGTTTTTGCAATAGTTTCGCTAATGTCTTTATCTCAAAGTTTAGAAAATAAAATAAGTTCTAAATTTGATCAATTAGGTGCAAGAAAAATAGAAATTGTTTCTAAATATAGTTCTTATGGAACTAGTTCTTCAAGCCAAGCACTTAGTGAAGATGATATTGCTGTTCTTGAAAAAATTCCAGATCTTGAAAAAGTAATTGGTTCTATTAAAAGTAGTGTTTCTATTGAATATAATAGAATAAATAAACATCTTACTTTAACTGGTTATGATTGTGATAATATTGAAGATATGTTTTATCAAGAAAATTTAGAAATATTAAAAGGAAAACAAATAGTTTCTGAAAAATCTAAAGAAATTGTTATAGGTTATGGTTTTTATGGTGATTATGATAATGTTTTTGGTAAAAAACTAGATGTTGGAGATTCTTTAGAAATTAATAGTCATTCTTATAAAATTGTTGGTATTTTAGAAGATACTGGTGGACAAGGTAATTTTAATATTTATATTTCTATGACTAATATTAGAGATATAACTGGTGCAGAAGATAAAGTTGTTGATAAAATATATGCAATTGTTAAAGAAAATAAAGTTCTTGAAGAAGTTTCTGAAAGAATACAAAATAAACTAGAAAGTTTTAGAGATTCTGATGATTTTAGTATTACAACTCCTCAAAAGACTGCAGAAAAAAGAAAAGAAACTTTAAAAGTAGTTTCAATAGTAGTAATTGGAATTGCTGCAATTTCTTTATTAGTTGGTGGTATTGGAATTCTTAATTCTATGTATACTTCAGTAGTTGAAAGAAAAAAAGAAATTGGAGTTATGAAAGCAATTGGTGCTAAAAGAAGTGATATTTTAAAACTTTTTTTATTAGAATCTGGTATTATTGGTTTTGTAGGTGGTCTAATAGGCTCTATTGTTGGTTTTGTAGTTGCATTTTTAGTTAGTTTTGTTGCAACATTATTACAATTTGAAATTGTTTTTTCTTTAAGTTTTGATATTTTGTTAATAGCACTTGGTTTTTCATTTGTTGTTGGAATTATATCTGGCTTTTGGCCAGCTTATAAAGCTTCAAAACAAGAACCAGTTGAATGTTTAAGAGAAGAATAAAGTTACATTTTATAAATAAAATGTTCTTTATATTTGTTGTATAATATATTTAAAATAAATTATAAAAATTAAAATAAAATTTAGTATTTAGAGGTGGAATTAAAATGAATATAAAAAATTTAAAAACAATATTTAGTATAGTACTAATATTAGGATTATTTGCATTTTCTGGTCTTGTTAATGCTCAACAAGATTATGATGTGATAAATTTAGATGCTAGTAATTATAATTATGATCCAGCGCCAATTACTCCTGGTGATGAGTTTGAATTGTGGATACAATTAACAAATAATAGTAATAATGCTGCTGAAAATATAGATTTTCTTTTAGAATTAGAATATCCTTTTAGTTTAGCAGATTATGATGAATTAAATGGAAATATAAGTTATATTGCACCATATCAAACTAAAATTTTAAAATATAATTTAAAATCTGATTTTTTAGTAAATTCAGATACTTACACTATTAAATTTAAATATAAAAGAAGTGGAGTAGATGTATATAATGTTGAAGAATATAATATAGATATTACTTCTCAAAATGCAATTATAGATATTATATCTTCAGATATAGAAAAAGTAGATATTGGAAAGTCTTCTAATATAAATTTAAATTTAAAAAATTTAAGTTTACAAAATGCAAAAGATGTTTTTGTAACTTTAAATAACTCTAGTGATGATAAAATAAAAGTTTTAAATTTAACTACTAAATACATTGCAAAACTAAATGCTGGACAAGAAATTAATTTGCAATATAGTGTTTTAGCAGATAGAACTATTGAAAATAAATCTTACTCTCTTCCTATTACTATTTCATATTCAGATAGCCAAGGAGATTATAATATTTCTAGAACAGTAGGTTTAGAGATTATTGGAAATCCAGAAGTTTTACTTAATATTATAAGTATAGGAGAGAATTATAAATTATATACTAATGATGTTCAAGAAATTGAATTTGAAATCTATAATGTTGGAAATATTGATGCTGAATCTGTTTATGTTGAAGCAAATGGTGATTTTTTAGTAGCTTCAAGTAAATATTTTGTAGGTTCTATTGAAAAAGATAATTATGATAGTGTAGATTTAGAATTAAATATAAAAGATATGCCCTCTGGAACTTATAATTTAGAAGTTATAATAAATTATAAGGACGGAGATTTAATTGAACAAAAAATAACTCAAAATATACCAATAGAAGTTGTTAATAAATCTAAAGGTGGAAATACCTTAGTAAGTGTTGTAAGTACTATTGGATATATTATTGCAGTAATATTTGGTTTGTCTTTGATAATTATTATTATAAGATGGTTACTAAAAATACTTGTATTTCCAGCTTTTGGAATATCTAGTATTTCAAAAAACAAAAAAAAGAAATAAATTATTTATTTTTCTTTTTTTTAAAAACATAATTTTTTTAGTTAGAACTTTTAAAAAGATATTTTTATGCATAAATTAAAATTTACTAATTTGGTAAATCTTACTATAAAAAATATATTTAGAAGAAAAGTAAGATCTACTCTTACTATTCTTTCTGTAATTATAGGTATTGCAGCAGTAATTTCTTTGATATTATTAAGTGATGGTTTATTTAATGCTATTGAAGGGCAGTTTGATGTTTTAGGTTCAAATACTATATTTGTATTTCCTGTACATTTTCAACAAGGTAATCCTGTAGAAATAGTTTCAAGATTATCTGTTGAAGATAAATTAACTTTAAAAGATGTTGAAGCTCTTAGAAAAATAAAAAATGTAAAAGAGGTATATTCTTTTACATATAAAACTAGTGAGTTTGAATATAAATATGAAACACAATATGCTTTAACTGTTGTTGCTCCTGCTGATGAATGTGATGGTTTATTTGAAATTATGCAATTAGATTTTTCTTCTGGAGAAGGATTTAATGGAAAAACTGGTAAGAAAGTTATAATTGGATCATATTTTGCAAATGATCTTTTTGATCATAAAATTAGTGTTGGTAATAATGTAAAATTAAATAATATTGATTTTAAAGTAATTGGAATACTTGAACCTGTTGGTAATGTAGATGATGATAGTACTGTTTATATTACAAAAGAAACTGCAGATAAAGTACTTGTTTTGGACTCAGAAGTTACTCAAATAATTGCCAAATCTGCTGGTGATGCTGATGTTAGTGATGTTAAAGATGATATAGTTGATAGACTTGAAAAAACACATAGTGAAGATGCATTTATGGTATATACTTCTCTTCAAATGTTAGAAATGATTCAACAGATTTTAATGGTTCTTAAAATTATTTTGATATCTATTGCTTTAATTTCTCTAGTAGTTGGTTCTATTGGAGTTATGAATTCTATATTTACTTCAGTTTTAGAAAGAATTGGAGAGATTGGTATTTTAAAATCCATTGGTGCTAAGATATATGATATTGTATTTTTATTTGTTTTAGAGTCTGTAATTTTATCTATTATTGGAGGATTAATTGGTTTGGTTTTAGGTATTGGTATAGCTAAATTAGTTGAACTTTATATTATTAGTTTGAATTTTGATATGTTACATATTATAGTTAATGCTAATATTATTATTCTGGCAATTTTTATATCTATATTGGTTGGTTTTATAGCTGGTATATTACCTGCAATTAGCGCTGCAAGATTAAAACCTGTAGATGCACTTAGAAAAAATATTTAAAAAAATAAACACTAAACTGTAAAAAAACAAAAATAAAATTAGTAAAAGAAGATGTATAATATATGAGTAAATTAATGAAACCTGAACAAGAATTTAAAGATCCTAATGATTTTTATAATTTTAGAGAAGTTGAAAGATATAGTAAAAACTCTGGTATGAGAAAAACTCAAGAGTTATTAACCCAGATTGCACTGGATTTAGTAAATTTTGATAAAAAGAAAAAATATAAAGTTTTAGATATTGGCTGTGGTACTGCTTTTTCTTTAAATTATATATTTAAATTAAAACAAAATAAAGAAGATTTAATAGGTTGTGACCCTGCTAAAGAAATGTATAAACATTCTAGAAAGAAAGGTTATAGAATCTATAATATGGGCTTTGAAAATATAAAAAAGATAAGTTATTATTACACTGCAAAATATTTTGATTTAATAATTTCTATTTCTGCTCTTAATTGGGTTTGTGCAAATAAAAAAGAATTAAAATTAAAAAATGAAATTAAAAAGATTGGTAAAGAACTTCATAAACTAATAAAAGATGATGGACAAATAGTAATGCAATTTTATGTTGATTCTCCTCAAGTATATGATTATGTGTGTTCTAGCTTTTCTAGATGTAATTTTGATGTTGAAAAATATATCTATAATGAAAAAAGTGCTATAAAAAGAAAATACTTTGTAATACTACGTAAAAAAGTCCTATAAAATATAAAACATTAAATTTATATTTTATTTCTTCTTATTTATAGTATAAACTAAATTTATTATATGTTAATATATACACAAATTATATTTTTTATAAATGTGATGTGCTATGAATTTTAAAAGAAATAAAATTGATAATTTAAATAAAATGTTCTTTGCAGTTTTATTTATATTTACTATTTTTATATTAAATTTAAATATAATTAGTTGTTCAGAAATAAATGATGATTTTAAAGTAACTATTAAATATCCTATTATAATTGATTTAGATAATGATTATGATGTTTATCCTAATTTAATAAATATAAGAGATCAAGATGATTTTGATATCTATGCTGGACAAACAATTATTTCTAAATATGATTTTAATAACAAATTAAATTATAATTTAAATATTGTTTTTGATTTAAATAAAAGTTCAGAATTTATTAACGATAATTCTGATATACTTGAAGTATATCTTTTAAAAGATGTATTAAGTAAAACAGATTGTACTAATAATTCTGGAGAAGTTTATAAATTTAATAATGAAGAAATTTATATTGAAAAAGATAATACTAAAAAATATCTTTGTTATTATGAAGATTTAGATTCTTTAAAAGTAGATCTTGAATTGGAACCAGGTATTAATTCAGTATATTTATTGTTTGTTTCTAAACCTAATTTAAAAACAAGCAGTAGTAGAGAATTAAATTTTAATACTTTTTTAGAAATAAATACAGATAATATTGATTTCAATACAGACTTATCTAATATGAATGATAATTATGATAATAATGATGCTGATTTATTAAGAACTTTAAATAATGGTATTGATAAATTAAATAGTAATTTTGATAGTAATAGTAATGATGGTAATAATTCATCTTTATTTGATGTTAATAAAGCACAACAAACTTTTTCTAATATTAAAGATGGTGCTGAAGATCTTAAAAGTGGTGCTACTGGTTTAGTAACTTTAAATGTGTCTAGTTTAAGTGTGATAATTGGCGGTTTAATACTTGTAATTTTATTAGCATTATTTATTACTAACAAAAGTAAGAAGAAAGATAATGAATTTAAAGATTTAGATTCTTTATAGTAAACATATTTTCTTTATTTTAAAATTAGACTTATAATTATCTACTAAATGTATGGGATTGTAAACCCACACAATCTTAAATTATGTGGGTTTCGAATCCATATGTTTTTATTATTTTTGTTTTCTATATAATATATGAATAAAGAAGTTTTAAGAAAAACAATACTTAATCATTATGAGATGTTTACAAATAAGGATATAGGTGTAGTAAGAGATTATCTTACTGAATTTAAAAAAGAAATAGATAATCCTTTAACAATTGTTATTACAGGTCATCGAAGAGTTGGAAAATCTACGCTTTTATTACAAATTGCAAAGAAATATTATAAAAATAATTTTTATTATTTAGATTTTTCTGATCCTTCTCTTAAAAATCTAGATGTGTCTGATTATGAACCATTATATGAATTATTTTTAAAAGAATTTGGTTTAAAAAAAGCTTTTTTCTTTGATGAGATACAAGGTAAACCTGAGTGGAATTCTTTTGTTAATATTCTTAGAGAAAGAAAACATAAATGTTTTGTAACAGGATCTAATTCTGAAATGTTATCTTCAGAAATATCTACTTACTTAACAGGAAGGCATAAAGATAAAATTATATTTCCTTTTTCTTTTAAAGAGTTTTTAAATTATAAAACAATAGATACTAATTTATTAACTACAACTAATACCTCAAAAATTCTTAAATATTTTGATATTTATTTAGAAGAAGGTGGCTTTCCTGAAAATATAATATTTAATCAACCTGAAATATTAAAAGATATTTATAAAGATATTATAACTAGGGATATTATAAGTAGGTGGAATATTCAAAATATTTCAGATATAGAGGATTTAGCATATTATTTATTATCAAATACTACTAATGAGTTTACTTATAGTTCTCTTAATAAATATCTTAAAATAAAAGATCCTAAAACTATTCAAAAATATGTTAAATATATTTGTAAAACTTATTTTTTGTTTGAATTATCTCAATTTGATTATTCACTTAAAAAACAAAGAAAAAAGAAAAAGAAAATTTATTGTATTGATAATGGTTTTTTAACTAATGTTGGATATGCTTTTTCTATTGGTAAGAGCAGATACTTAGAAAATTTAATATTTATTGAATTAAAAAGAAGAAATAAAGAAGTATATTTCTTTAGAAATGCAAAAAATCAAGAATGTGACTTTTTGGTTGTAGATAAAAAGAAAGTAATGTCTGCAATTCAAGTTTGTTATGATTTAAAAAATATAGACACTGAAGAAAGAGAAATAAATGGGTTGATTTTTGCACTAAAAGAATATAGACTTAATACAGGAATAATAATAACTTATAATACTTCTAAAACAATTAAAAAAGATAAATTTAATATTAAATTTATACCTGCATATAAGTGGTTATTAGAATAAAATAGTGTTTTTAACTTTTGGTTTAGTTTGTGTTATAATTTACACTGCACAAATTTTGTTTATTTGTGCACTTGAAGTGCACAATTGGTAGGTTATATGAAAACGTAGTTTTTATACAACTTTTAAGAAGAGGTAAAAAAGTTTATTTTTTTAAGGATAAACTTAATTATGAAATAGATTTTATAACTTTAGAGAAAAATAAAGTTTCTTCTTTAATACAAGTATGTTATGATTTAGATATTGTAAAGACTAAAGAAAGGGAAATAAGGGGTTTATTATCAGGATTAAATGAATTTAAACTAAAAGAAGGAGTAATGATAACTCGAGATTTAGAAAAAGAAGAAAAAATAGATAATAAATTAATTAGATTTATTCCTTTATGGAAATGGTTGTTGGAATAATTATGGATTGTTTAATTATTAAAGAGAATTATGAAAATATTTCTTTTAAAAGCTTTAGAATATTTGAAATTGAATTTTTATATATTTAAGTTATAAATAATACTCACAATATTAATTTTATATAAAGATGGTAATGTGGTGGTTACAAAACACTTTAACTTTGTGAACACTAGTGTACACACTTTAAATATATTTATGTATACAATGTGTTTTTGGTATTAATTATTAGAAAATTAGGTTCTAAAAATTATTATTATTTAGAAGAATCTTTTAGGTTGTTAAATAAATCTAAAAGATTTAGAAAATATGTTGGTGTGAAGAAACCAAATAATAAAAAGCTTATATCTATAGAAGAAGAATTTTTAGATAGTATTATTGAGAAATTAACTAATTTTAAATATGATACCAAATATATTTCTAAAAAGCAATTAATTCGAATTATTTTATTTAATGAACTATATTTTAAAAAATATAACTTGTTATCTCCAACAAAAAGAAATAAATTTGATATAAATAAAAATATTTTATTTACATTAGCTACTTTAAATACAGAAGATGTTGATATAGATATAAAAGATATTCTTGGAGCAATAAATAAAAAAGAAAAAGATTTAAATTTAAGGGAACAGATTTGTAAAAATATGTTGTTTGCTTTAAAATTTATAAAATCTGAAAATAAATTGAACTTAGATTTTATTAGAAAAGTTCATGGTATTGCAATGGCTGATTTTGAAACAAAAACACCTGGACTTTTTAGAGATAAGCAAGTATATATTTATTTAAAACATACAAAAGATATTTTAAATTCAGAAATAAAATTTAGACCACCTGGATATGGTTTGATTGTAAACAAACTAAAAGTATTTATAGAATGGTATATTACTGTAGATATTAATCCTTTAGAAAAAGCAGTATTAACTCATTTTGAAATATATGAAATTCATCCTTTTTTAGATGGAAATAAAAGAGTGTGTAGATTATTATTTAACAAAGTGTTATTAGATTATAATTTTCCATTGATTAATGTATCATACAAAAAAGATCAATCTTTTGATACATTAATTAGTTCTGTAGAAAATAATGATCCTAAATACCTAATAGAGTTTGTTTATAAACAATATTTTAAAGAAATTCAGGATTTTTTAAAATCTGTAGATAAATAGAATAAAAATATATTTTTTACTTCTACTTTAACTACTGTTAGAATTTTGCTGAACAAATAATTTTATTTTGTTAACTTAAGATAAATAATTTATAAATTTAATTTTTATTTTAACCTAATTTTGCTATTTACTACCTAACTTCGCCATTTGACTTATACTGAGGTTATATTTTGTACCAACTCTGTTTGCCATTTGCTATTTTTAAAGTTTTTTTATGTCAAAGCACTATAGAAATCGACTTATCTTCGTATTTTTTAATAAAATTACCAAATATTAGTTTAATATTTGGCGTTATATTTGATAAAACAGTAATTCTAAATCTCACTTTTTGATATATTCTAGTAAGTGTCAAACAAATTATCAGATTTGTAATGTAAGTAATCAAAGTTTTTCTAGCTATTGCATTTTAACAAGTTGTATAAATTGTTTTTGTTTTGATTTAAGTCTATTAAACAAATAGTTAAAAAGATTATGGTCTTTATTTACTTTATCTATAAGTGCAACTGTGCCTATAGAGAATACAGTATTTTGCATAAAATATTACTTCCAGTTTTTTGTGTATATAATATAATTCTATGAGGTAATATTTTTAATAATTAGTAAATGGCGAAGTTGGGTTAGAAAAAATTTATAATCAAAAACTTGTTGATTTGGAAGAATTTAAAAAATCAATTCTTCAAAAAGCATTTAAAGGAGAACTTACATGTTAAATCCAAATATTTCTAAAATTATAAAACAAGGTGAAGGTATAACAATTGAATTTAAAAAATGTAAATATTCTATAACTAATTCTATTTATGAAACTGTTTGTTCTTTTCTAAATCGTAATGGTGGTGAATTATTATTAGGTGTTAAAGATAATGGTGAAATTCAAGGTATTGATGAAAATAAAATAATACAAATAAAAAAAGATTTTGTAACTGCAATTAATAATCCTCAGAAAATGTTTCCTCCTGTTTATCTTTCCATTGAAAAAATAAAAGTTAAAGGTAAACTAATTTTATATATATTTGTTCCAGTTGGTTCTCAAGTTCAAAAATGTAATAATAAAATATATGATAGAAACGAAGATGGAGATTTTGATATAACAAATAATCAATCTGCATTAACTAAACTTTATTTAAATAAACAAGCTCAATATACAGAAAATAAAGTTTATCCTTATTGTACTTTAGAAGACTTAGATGAAAATTTAATAAATAAAGCTAGAACTTTAGCAGTGAATCAAAATAGTAATCATCCTTGGAAAAACTTAACTAATATTGAATTATTAAAAAGTGCTAAACTTTATACTAAAGATTATGAAACAAATAAAGACGGTTTTACCCTTGCAGGTATTTTATTATTTGGAAAAGATGAAACTATTCTTTCAGTATTACCACATCATAAAACTGATTTAATTGTAAGAATAAATAATTTAGATCGTTATGATGATAGAGATGATGTTAGAACTAACCTTATTAATTCTTTTGAAAGAATTATGCTATTTGCAAAAAAACATCTTTCTGATCCTTTTTATTTAGAAGGAACTCAAAGAATAAGTTTAAGAGATAAAATATTTAGAGAAATCGCATCAAATATTTTAATACATAGAGAATATTCAAATGCATTTCCTGCTAAAATAATAATTGAAAAAGATAAGATTTATTCGGAGAATAGTAATAAACCTCATGGTTATGGAAAAATTAATATTACTAATTTTTCTCCATTCCCTAAAAATCCAGTAATTGCAAGAGTATTCAAAGAAATAGGTCTTGCTGATGAATTAGGTTCTGGTGTAAGAAATTTAACTAAATATGTGAAAATTTACTCAAATGGTGTTCCTGAATTAACAGAAGAAGATATTTTTAAGATAATTATCCCAATTACCAAAAAAGCTACCCCTCAAGCTACCCCCCAAGCTACCCCTCAAGCTA
>CAYXWT010000004.1:31578-33217 GCA_964468895.1 uncultured archaeon
CAAGCTACCCCTCAAGCTAAAATACTTGAATTTTGTAAAACTCCTAAAACAAGAGATGAAATACAACATTATTTAAAATTAAAAGATAGAAAATATCTTAGATCTGAATTATTAAAACCTTTAATAAATAAGGGTTTATTATTATTAACAGAACCAAATAAACCTACAAGTCCTAAACAAAAATATTATTCAAAGGAGAATTAGTTATGTTAAATATATTTCTAATCAAAAAAATATTAGTGAAGCAGATTATATGAGATCTGTGATAAACAAAGATGTTCAAAAGAAAAAATTGGATGTTGCTATTAATGCTTATAAATTTGGAGAAATAAGCTTGTCTAAAGGTGCAGAGATGTCTGATATTACAAAAAGAAAATTTATGTTTAAATTGGAAGAGAATAATGTGCCTTATATAGGTGGGAATAAAATAGATATTAAAAAATCTATTAATTTGCTTAAAAAGGAAATTATAAATCAAAAATAATGTTTTTGTCTATAATCAATTTAAAATAGATATTTAAATTCTAAATTTTGATTTATTTAAAATTAAGTATGTTTATAATTATTTTTATCTTACTTTTCTTATATATAAAATAAATAAAAATATATTTTACTTAAAAATAAGAATAAAAGATGTTTAAAATAAATATAAATCATAAATCTTTAATTAGAAAGAAATCTATTTCTTCAGTAATTAGTGTTATTCTACTTATTGTAATATCTGTAATAATAGTTGCTATTATTATGAATTGGTCTAAAACTACAACTAAAGATACTTTAACAAGTATGTCTAGAAACTATGATATTAGTTCAGATATAGATTGTGAAAATTCAGATATTAGAATTACTAATTTTACTTTAAATTCATTAACTAAAGATTTTAATTTTACTATTGAAAATAAATCTTCTTTAAAGATTGGTGGTTTAATAGTAAGTATTTTAGGAGAAACTTATGATGGTAATTCTACTAAGCTAGAAGGTATATTTGATACTTATTTAGATAAAGGTTATATTTCTAATTATTCTAATAAAGATAGTACTTTTAGTTTTACTACTAATTCTGATATTAATTATTTTGATGTAAATTCTATAGATGCTATTATTATAAAAAGTTCTACTTGTCCAAAAAAACAAATTAAAATTAGTGATTTTGAAATTATAAATAATTTAGTTTTTGATTTATTAAGTAATGTTAGTACTCAAGAAATAATTCAAAATGAACAATTATTATTAAATAATTCTTTTGTAAGTAATTTAGATGATTGGAATGTTACTCAAACAGGTTCGTCTACTGTAACAATTAATTCATTAATTAATTATTCAGAACCTAATTCACTAAAACTTGATATTGTTTCAAGTGCTTCAAGTAATGTTACTCAAAATATTATTGTTGAACCTTTTAAAAAATATAGATTAAGTTTTAAATATTTTTCTTTAAGTGGTGATACTAATTATAAATTAAGTGATTTAGTAAATAATATTTCTTATAGTTCAATAAATTCAAGTTGGGTTGATGGTAATTCTTATAATTTTGTAGATGGTACAACAAATACTTGGAATCAAGTAGATTTAGATTTTATAGTTCCTTTCTCAACTAATGAACTAGAATTATTTTTATATTATGATACTAATGAATCTA
>CAYXWT010000004.1:33317-35601 GCA_964468895.1 uncultured archaeon
TATTTAAATTTTAGTTGTAATACTAGTAGTGGTATTAAAGATATAAATTCAAGTACTTTTAATTTAGATTATGATACTTGGTATAATTTTATAGTAAGTAAAGAAGAAAGTGAAGTTAATTTTTATTTAGATGGAGAACTTTTAAATACAGGTACTTTTAATTATAGTTGTTTGACAGGAAGTGATTCTTTATATATTGGAAGTAGTAGTAAAAGTATTCTTAAAAATCTTGCTAATGGTTGTATTTCTGATCCTAGAATATATGATGTTGTAATAGATCAAAAAGAAATAAGTAATATTTATAATTTAACCTATATTAAATATAGTGATTCAGTACAAATTCCATATTATACTGATTTAATGCTATATCTGGATGCTAATAGTATGAGTGATGTGTATGAAGATGGAGATAAAGTGTCATTGTGGCAAGATTTAAGTGAGAGTGATAATAATGCGATACAGGCAAACTCAACTTATCAACCAGTATTTGTAGAAAGTTCAATTGGTGGACTTCCAGCTATTAAGTTTTCAGATAATATTCATTATTATCTTCAAACAATAAATAATAGTGGACTATCAGGAAATGATTTTGATTTAACAGTAATAGCTGTATTTAAATTAAATGTAGCTACAAAAAACTATAGTGCTTTTATTTCACAGTATCAAGATACTATATATGATTGTCTAGGAATAGGTGTTTTTGCTTCAGCTGGAACAAAACTTGCTGTTGATCAATGGCATCCAAGTGGAAGAAAAGGTTCTACAGTTATACAATTAGCAACACCTTATCTTAGTAGTATAGTTATTCCACTTTGGCAAACTGCAAGTACAACCTCAAAATTTTATATTGATGGTATTAGAGAAACAGATACTACTTTTTCCAGCTGGGGTGTTCCAGATCTTGTAGCTAATCCATTTAAAATTGGAAATTGGAAATATAGTAGAACTGATATGGGTTTTACTGGTGAAATGTCAGAATTATTAGTATTTGATAAAGATTTAGAAGATAATGAAAGAGAAGAAGTAGAGAACTATTTAAAAACTAAATATAGTTTAGATTAATTATATTTAATATAATTTAAAATTAAATAATAAGATTGATTATGAAATATAAAAAAAACAAAACAAAGCGAAACAATAATTTTTATAAAAATAAAAAAGCAATTTCTCCACTTATAAGTACTGTTTTGTTAGTACTAATTGTTGCAGTATTAGTTGCAACCTTTTCAAGTTGGTCAAAGATGTTTGTAAAAGAAAAGATGAATGAAACTAGTCAAAGTGTAACTACAGCTTCTGACTTTGAATGTTCTAAATCCAATTTAGATATTGAAAGTTGTACTATTAATGCAGTTACTAAAGATATAACTTTGTTAGTTCATAATCCATCTTCAATAGATTATAAAAATTTAATTTTAAGTATACAAGCAAGAGATGATGTTGATAATAATACTTTTAAACTTTATGGAAAGTTTAGTAATAATTTAGAACCAGGTCAATCATTATTACTAAAAACAGAAGAAGATTTTAGTTACACAAAAGAAGAAATGCCAGTAAGTGAATTAAAATTATCTAATATAGATTTAATGACACTAACAAGTTTAACATGTCCAAACAAAATAATAGATATAAGCAATTGTGAAGAAATATATCCACTAATACCAACTATTAATGTTACAGCACTTACTACTAGTGATACACATCCTGATTTAAATGGAATTATTAGTGATACTAGTGCTACTTTAAGTTTAATATTAGATGGAACTACTTATATTCCAACTAATGATGAAGATGGTACTTGGAGTCTAACAGGTGTAAGTGAATTGAGTAGTGGTAGTTATGATGTTAATATTTGTGCTACTGATACTTATGATCGTATTATTTGTGATGATGATCTAAATGAACTTACTATTCTACCAATGCCAACTATTAATGTTACAGCACTTACCACTAGTGATACAACTCCTGATTTAAATGGAATTATTAGTGATACTAGTGCTACTTTAAGTTTAATATTAGATGGAACTACTTATATTCCAACTAATGATGAAGATGGTACTTGGAGTCTAACAGATGTAAGCGAATTGAGTAGTGGTAGTTATGATGTTAATATTTGTGCTACTGATACTTATGGGCTTATTACTTGTGATAATGATATAAATGAACTTATAATAGAAGAATCAAATACTTGTCCTGATGGTTATGTGTTAGTACCAAATGATCCAACCTATGATACAGGAGACTTTTGTGTAATGCAATTTGAAGCCAAAGTTGATCAAGATAGTGA
>CAYXWT010000005.1:0-17014 GCA_964468895.1 uncultured archaeon
TTGAGGATTACGTATTACCGCGGCGGCTGGCACGTATATTGCCCTCCTCTTATTCGCGTAGCGTTCTAGACTATACAAAAGCCTGTTTTTGCAGGCACTTGGAATCGCATTATCACGGTTTCCCGCATTGTAAATGTTTCGTAACTGCTGCACCCCGTAGGGCTAGGGACCTTATCTCAGTTCCCTTCTCCGGGCGCTCTCTTTCAAGACCCGTACAGATCTTCGGCTTGGTAGGCAGTTACCCTACCAACAACCTAATCTGACGCAGTCCCATCTTTTTGCATCCTACAAACATGAATGTAAGACCTTTCATATAATAATCATTCCAGATTTATTATACTATTAAGCATTATACTTAGTTTCCCAAGTTTAACTTATCAAAAAGGTAGGTTGACCACGCGTTACTGAGCCGTATGCCAAAACCTCTCATAGTTGAGGCTTTTAGACTTGCATGTCTTAGTCCGATTCCAATAGCAGTATCCACCAGCAGGATCAGCTGGAATTGGTATTAAAATGCACACATATATAGTATATGTCATTTATAATATCTTCTAACATCAGACTCAAAATAACTTGAACCCTCATAAAAACAAGAAAAATCGTTTGTTTTACTAATTCAAAAAAAGTTGAACTAGTATAAACTAATAGGGAACAAAACATTTATAAAGAGATCATCGAAGAGTCTAATATACATATAATAAGCTAGAATTCTTCAAAAATATTTTATAAATTACATTCCAAATATATTATGATTAGAAAAAAATATAAATATATCGTTAATATAAATTTAAGAAATAGAAATAGAATTTTTTTAAAAATAGATTAAAATTAAATAAAAAAGAAAAAAAGATTTAAGAAGCAGCTTTCTTTCTTAAATACTTTCTTTGTCTCTTTTTCTCTCTCATCTTCTTCTTTTTCCATTTCCAACGCTGTCTAGCCTTGGTTTTTTTGAATCTACTTGAATCTTTTTTTCTAGTACCCATTTTAAATTTCACCTAACAAATATTATTGCTATGCTCCGAACGGGATTCGAACCCGTGTTATCGGCTTGAAAGGCCAAAGTGATTACCGGGCTACACTACCGGAGCATGTAAATAACCTATTACTTTCTTCCAAAAATAATTTAACATCTGATTTCAGTTTATTAATTATTTAAAAAATAATTATAAAATATAAATAGATTATAAATAATAAAGGTAAGTAAACATTTATAAATATATTTTTTCAGAATATTAATAATATATTTGAGAAAAAAATGAGTATACAAAGATTTGTTGAAAACTTTAAAAATAACGTTAATAAAAGTATATAAAATTATATTTCTAGAAATATAAACAATATTAATTTAGAAAAACATTTAATTTTTAATAAAAAAGAAATTTCATATAAAAATACAGTTCAAAAAAACATAATTAATCTTATTTAGGTTTTAGATTGTACAATTAATATAGGTTCATTAATATCTTTTTTACCTTTAAAAATAATATTTAAGAATGAATTAAATTTAGATAATTATAAAAAATTAGAAATATTTAAATTATATACTAAAGTATTAAATTCAATTCATTTAGGTCAAACAGCAGATATATTTTGGCATAACATACATAATTATAATATTAATTATGAACGATATTTAATTATGTATTCTTGTAAAACATAAGTTCTTACAAGACTTTGTACAAAATTAGGTTCTATTTTAGGTACTTATAACAATATACAACAAAGCAGATCATATAAATTTGCTTAAAAAATAGGTGTTACTTTTCAAATATAAGATGATATATTATATCTTAAATCTAGTAATGAATTTAATAAAATTTGTGGCTGTCAAGATATAGTTAAAGGTAAAAAAACAATCAGAATAATACATACTTTAAATAATTGCAATTTAGAAAAAAAATAAATTAATTGAAATATTAAATAAAAAAGAAAATAAAAATCAAAAAAATAAAAATGCTGTAGAAATTATTAATAAGTATAATAGTATTGAATTTGCAGAAAACAAAGTGAAATAAATAATATTAGAAAGTATAAAAGATATTAATAAATATCTAAAAGAATCTAAATGTAAAAAATACTTACTATAATTTACAGATTATGTAATTAATAGAAAAATATAAAATTGTTTTGTTTATTATATATAATATAGGTAATGAATATGGATTCAATAGAAAAAATACTTTTTTTACCACATTGTTTAAGAAAAGCACAAACTTGTAAAGCAACTATAGATAAAAATGGGTATAATTGTAAATTTTGTAATATAGATTGTAAAGTTGGAATTATAAAAAAGTATGCTGAAAAAAGAGGTTTTTCTGTTTTTATAGCACCTGGTGGAACACTTGTAAAAAATATAATTTCAAAATATAATCCAAAAACTGTTATTGGCATTTGTTGTAAAAAAGAAGTTAAATTAGCTTTAGATTATCTTAAGAATTATAGTGGAACAATAGATTATATAAAACTTTGCAAAGATGGATGTATTAACACAGATGTAAATTTAAATGAAGTTTATAGTAAATTAGATAAATACTAAAAAAATAATTATTTATAAGGTTTGTTATTCTTAATTATATATAAATTCCTAGTTTTTAAATTTAAACTGAATTTAATTAAATTGAATATAAATTAAATATTATTAATTATAGAGGTAATAATTATGGATGAAATTGCAAAAAAAAGAAGATTAGTAAATGTATGGGTATGCATGAAATGTAATGCAACTATGAGATCTCCTAAAAAACCAGAATTTTGTAGAACTTGTGGATCTGTTAGAATCAGAGCAAAAAAGAAAGGTAAAAAAGTATAGTTAATTAAAATAATTAATTTAAATTACAATTAACTTCTATTTCTTTTTTTATTTTTAATTTTTAAAACCATTTAGTAATATTTTTCTGCTTTTGAACATTATCTTTTTCTTTAATAAAATTATCTAAATAGTTTTCTAATCTTACTTTTTCAAAATCATATTTATTAATTAATAATTCTTCTAATTTAATTCTATTAAAATTAGATTTATTAAATTCTGGATTTTTAGAAATATTTGGATTTAAAAATATATCTTCTACAACTTTATAGTCAAAATCTATAACTTTATTTTTACTTTTTAAATAAGTAATAATACTTTCAAAATCATCATTATTTTGAACAAGTTTAAGAGCAGTTTTAGGCCCAACACCTATTATTTTTTTATTAAAATCAGTTCCTATTAATATGCTTAACCAAATTAACTTTTGTCTAGTAATATTAAGATCTTTATAAATAGTATCAGCATAAATAATACAAGGCAAATTATCTACAAATCTATTTTTAGATATTACTTTTCTTTTTCCAGAAATACTTACATTTTTAAGTAAATGTGGAGAACCAAATAAAAAACAGTCATAATCTTGAGAAGAAGCATAGTCTAGCAAACCATCTTTAACCATAACAGATATTTGTGATTCTGCCTCACCTGGGGCTGTAAAACAAGGTACCCCTAAATAATTTAACAGCTCTTTAGATTGATCAATAATATCAGCATTTATGGTAGCTGATTGCTTACCATATCTATAAATGTCAAAAATATTTTCTTTTTCTATTGCAATATTATATTTTACTCTAGCATCAGCTCTTCTTTGTCTTCTATCTTGTTTAGTTTGATCTTTTAATTTATTACTGGTACCATCAAATACAAAAAAAGGTTGAATACCATATTTAAGTATATTTGTAACTCTATAAAATAAACCATTTATATGACTAGTAACATCTCCAGATTTATTTTTTAAAGGTAAACCATCTGAACCTCTTATAGTAGTTACAAATTGATATAGCATATTATAAGCATCAAAACCTATTTTTTTGTTTTTAAAATTTTTTAAATCTATATCTTGTCTATATTCTTTAATTAAAGAACCAATTGCTACACCCATTAAAAAACCTCTTATATCTTAGTATATTATTATAAAAATTAATTATAAAAATCATTTAAATATATAAATTATTACTTACATACATTAGATAATAAAAGTAAATATAAATATTATTGTTTCCATATATATAGTATATTAATTTTATATAAAATATATTTTAAATAAGTGTAATAAATATGCCTGTTAAAAGAGATATCATCTTAATTATTGAAGGTGGCGCTATGAGTGGTATTTTTTCCACTGGAGTAGTAAGTTCATTTGAACAAAGAAAACTATATCCACAAATACACAGCATATATTGTGTATCTGCTGGAGCACAAACAAGTGCTTATTTCTTATCTAAAAAAATACCTAAAGCTGTAGAAATATATACTAAAGATTTATTATCTAAAAGACAAAAATTTTTAAATCTTAATATATTTAAAATAATTTCTAAAGTTTGGAATTTAATTATTTATAAAGAAAATATGCACTTAATGGATTTAGAAGTTTTAAAACAAATTCAAAAAACTAAAACTAAAATTAATTTTAAAAATATTAAAGACTCAAAAATTAATTTTTTCGTAAAAGTTTTTGATTTTAAAAATTTGTGTGTAAAATATGTTGATGGTAAAAAAAACACATCTGAAATAATTAATGTTTCATCTAATATGCCACCATATATGTATTTAAAAACAAGATATACAAACTATTATGATGGATCAATAGTTCCAAGTGATGATTTTCTAGATATAGTTAAACAGAATAAAAATAAAAAAATAATTTGGATACTTAATGAAAGAAGAACAATATTTAGAAAAATGCACGATTTACCTTTTAGAATAATAGATTTATTGTTAAAAACAAGATACCTTGGTTTAGATTATATGACTTATCACATAATACATTTTTTTGATGTTCCAACTATAGAAAGATTAAAATTATATAAAAATGTATATTTAGTATATCCAGATAATAATGTAAGAAATTTTACTAGAAATAAAAAGAAATTATTAAAATTATATTATCACGGTGTAAAAAAAGGAGATCAAGTTTTAAAAAAATTAAATATTAAATTTAAATTATAAAAATAAGGAGTTTTAATTATGGGTACAATACTGTGGATTATATTAATTATAGCAATTTTAGTATTATGTGCAAAAATTGCAAAAACATTTTTTAAAAAAGATACAACACTAGGGTGTTTAATACTATTAAAAACAAACTATTTTTCTAAAGTTATAGAAAAACTTGGAAAACACACAAAGTTTCTAGATTTTATTTCAAAAGCAGGAATAGTTATTGGTTTTGGTGCTTTTGGATGGGATTATGTTATAAAAAATAAAAAAATTTCTAAAAACAATAGATTTCTTTTATTTATAATAATTACAATTGCCTTATCATTTATAACATATCTACTTGCAGGAAATATGTTTTTACATAATCCAATAATACCACAGTTTATTGGATATTTCATAATATTTTTAACTGGTCTTATGGGTCTAAGTGGTTTTACTTTAGGGTCTTTAATTTATTCTGCATATGATATTATTGCAAAAATGATTATAGGACAAGTTGCTTGTCCAGGAGTTGGATTAGTAATTCCTGGTGTTAAAATGCCAAAAGTAGATTTCCAAGTACCATTATATGGATGGATTATTTTAATAATTTCAGCTATGATTCATGAATTCTTCCATGGCGCTTTACTTAGAAGATTTAAATTAAAAATTAAATCTGTTGGAGTAATACTTGCAGCAATATTACCACTAGGTGCTTTTGTTGAACCTGATGAAAAAGAACTTAAAAAAGCAGATCATAATAAAGTTGCACAAATGTATTCTGCTGGTCCTACTAGTAATGTTTTATTATCAATAATATTTATAATATTATTACTTATAACTAATGCTGCCTCTAACTCATATATTACAGATATTAATAATCAAAAAGATATAGGTATTAAAGTTTCAAATATTGAAGAAGAAACTAATATTTGTGGTAGTATATTTGAAAATCCTGCTTATGGGGTGTTACAAGTAAATGATTTAATATTAAATGTAAATGGAAAAGAAATAAAAACAAATTCAGATTATAAAAATTCTTTAAAACAAGATTCAAAAAATATATTTGAAGTAATTAACTTAGATACAAATATTTCTAGAATAGAATATATAAAAACAAATGAACTTGGAAATATAGGATTTTCTGCTGAAATTCTTAAAAATAAAAATTTTAAAATTCCTTTTAAATATAAGTTTTTACTAGTACTAGCATCAGTTCTTAGTTGGACTGCTTTATTAAATTTTTTAATTGGAGCTGTAAACTTTTTACCAACTGTACCTTTTGATGGTGGATTTTTATCACAAGCAATATTTAGTAGATATCTAAATAAAAAACAAAATTTAAAGAAAAGAATGAAAAAAGTAGGTAAATTCTTTGCAATAGTAATAATTATATTATTAATATTAAATATAATTCCTTACTTTTTGTAAAAAAACACTTTACTAGATTTAAAAAAAACGATGAGAATTATTAAGCCAAGCATCAAAAATATATAATTTTCCTTTTTTTAAATCAATAAATAGGTTATCTAGTGTTATATCATCTATATAATCGTAAACATCTAATTTATACTTACCTTTAAGAACATCTAATTTCTCATTAACTTGTTTTTGAAGATTTAAACACAGATTTTCAAAATCTTTCGATACAAAAATTTGATTTTTATAAACTATTTTACCATTATCTTTAATAAATAATTGAGCAACATTATCTAAACGTTTATAATCATAAACTATAAAGCTTTGGTTTGTTTTTTTATTACAAATACAACAATGAACAGGTACAACATTTAATCCAAGATCTTTTAATATATTTTGAGCAATAGATTCTCTAAAACCATCTCTACCAAAATCATATGCAGAATTAATCTTTCCATTAACTTCTTTCACAAAATACTTATGTAGAACCTCTCCAAATCTAACTTGTTCAACAACAAAAATATTTGTATGACTTTGTCCTTGATGAATTTTATTATTTAAACTAGCCATTCTTTTTTTAATTATAAAATTAGTACCATTTAAATTTAAGATATATTTATTTGATCCAAACTTAGGATTACAAAGATTAAATATCTCTTTAAAAAGTAATTTATGATCTAAATAAAAACTTCTGGAATTCTTTGTATATCCAAGTTCCAAGTTTTTAAATTTTTTAAAAATGAATCTATTATTATTACGATTAATTTCTTCTTTTTTAAAATTAGTTATAAAATTTCTTAATGTTACAGATTTTAAAGATTTTTCTAAGCTTCTTTTTCTTTTTTTAAACTTAGTTAATATCTTGTGCACTGAAAACAACCTATTTGAGAAATAATGTAATAAATTAAATACAAAGTGCAACTACCGGGACTCGAACCCGGGTCCTGAGCTTGGAAGGCTCGCATACTAAACCACTATACTATAGTTGCAATATCTAAAAAAAAGTACTACTTATAATAATGTTATATACAACAACATTTAAAAATAATTCTAATTTTCTATTTAACTAAAGTTATTAATTTAGTTAATTTTTCTAAATCTTCTTTTTTATAATTTGTAGTAGGCCAAAATGAGAAATCATCTGTAGAAAACCTTGGAACTATGTGAAAATGTAAGTGATACACACTTTGCTCTGCATCTTTTCCAGATGCATTTAAGATATTAACACCACTACAGCCTAATACATCCTTATAATGATTAGAAATAAGCTTTATTGCTTTTATTACTTCTTCAAGATATTTATCTTCACAATCAAATATATTTTCAAAATGCTTTTTTGGAATTACAAGAGTATGACCTTTAAATTGAGGATTAACATCTAAAAAAGCAAGCACAAAGTTATTTTCATAAATCTTATGACAAGGTATTTCTTCTTTTATAATTTTACAAAATATACAATCTTCTCTATTTTCAAAACTCATAACAATCACAATTTAATATAGTTATTTTTATTAAATAATTTTATTATCTTATATTAATCCAAAAAACATTAAAATACCTATTATAATAATTACAATTCCTGCAATTAAATGTAAATATTTAATATTTTTTTCTTTCCATTCTTGCACATCTTTAATTTGACCCATTCCAAAGTATATTAACAATATGACTATTAACATAGGTACTACAAACAACACATTATACCATAACAATAAAGGTACACTTGCTAACAAACTGTTAATTGAGAGCATACTGCCTAGTATAATATATGGCCCAATAGTACACGGTAATAAGAACAAAGTTACAAACAAACCCATAAAGAAAGCACCTTTTGGACTAGTAATTTTAGATACAAACTTTTTCATCGTAGGTCTTAGACTTATAGGCATTTCTGTTCCTAATGATCCTGGTTTATAATTAAAAAAGTCTTTAACTTCTAACACACCTAAAACTATTGCAAATAAAGCAACAACTTTATAAATTACAACTCTAATAGGATCTAAAAATGCAAATACTTTAATTAATAATAAACCATAAATAAAATACATTATTAAAACTGCTAAAATAAAACACAATCCAGATTTTAAAATTACTTTTTTATTATTAGGATTGGCTATTACTATTGACATTAACATTAATAATAAAACT
The DNA here is from genome assembly GCA_964468895.1 of uncultured archaeon. Taxonomy (GTDB): domain Archaea; phylum Iainarchaeota; class Iainarchaeia; order Iainarchaeales; family CSSED10-239; genus CSSED10-239. Next base: position 8,516 of record CAYXWT010000005.1, read on the forward strand.
GCAAGTGCACAAGGATTAACACTATCAGCTAAAGCTAAAAATGAAACTTTTAAAAAACTTATTTTTTTACTTTCTTTACAATCTGTTAAATCCTCAGAACTAATAACTGCTAAATTACCATCTAGTAAATTAGTATCATCATTCCAATAAAATCTCCAACAAGACAATTGAATAGAATTTTTAAATTCTTTAGAACCTTGAGAATAATCTAAAGTTTTATTTTCTAAAAAATTAAATTCTTTATTTTCTAATAGTAAATCTACATTATTAGTATTTAATAATTCTATTAAATAATCTGAAGAAAGATTACAATCACATGTTTTTTCTAGAGCTCTATTATTTTTCCAAATAACAGGTCTACCTTTTAATTTATCTAAATTTATATTTTCAAAATAATCTGGTTCTCCATCATAAATATTTTTAGGAAGAGGGATAACATTTTCTTGTAAATTATTGAAATTATTATCTATAAAATTAGAAATTTCATTATAATAAAATTTATTATCTTTATCAAATATAGCTACAGGAATATCATAACCAGAATTATAAACTTCATTATAATATAACATATATTGTGCATTTTCTTGCTTATGTTTAACTTCATATTCAATTATGGCTACATCTTTATTATTAACTATTAAATCATTAAAAAGAATAGGATCTATTTTAGCACAATGTGGACAACCAATACCTGTAAAATAAACCAAAACTTTAGTTTTAGAATTATTAGAATCTAAAGTTTCTAAAGAATTATCTAAATTAATAGTTGTTGGATCTAAAATATCAAATGAATTTGGATCAACTATACATTGATCAATACCATTATCATCAATACAATCATCTGATGCATAAATATTAATACTTAAAAAAGATATTAATAAAAAAATACTTAAAATTAAAACAATTCTATTTTTAAAATTAAAGGTAAGACTATATTTCTTATTTCTATTCATAAAAATTCACATTTATAATATTATATTAGACCTTTAAACTTTTAAATATATTTGTATTATTTGGTATAAAACTTATAAGCAATAATTTTATATAAAAGCTTTGCCAAAGTAAAACTTTCAGAAAAATAATTGTTTTTATCTCCTTTTGGTGCAAATTCAACCAAATCTATACCAATAACGTCTTTATTTTTAAAGATTTCTTTTAATAAATCATTAACTTCATACCAATTTAAACCACCAGGTTCAGGTGTACCAGTACATTTAATTATAGAAGTATCAAAAACATCTACATCAAAAGAAATAAATACTTTAGAAGGTAACTTTTTTAAAAATTTTTTAAGATTATAATTTTTAGATTTAATAATGTCTTCAGATTTTATAATAGATATATTATTAGCAGAACTAGTATTAGATTTTAGATATTCAAATTCTTCTAAAGACTGAGATCTAACTCCTAAAATCAGGCATTTATGATTTAAAGATACTTTTCTTGTAACACAAGCATGAGGCCAACTATCTTTATCTTCAAAATATTCTCTTAAATCACTATGTGCATCAAAAATAATAACACCAAATTCATCAGTAGAATTCTCTAAAGAATTAACTGTACTTTGAGTTATAGAATGATCTCCACCTATAAAAATTGGTAACTTTTCATTTAAATTTAAATTTTGAATTTTATTTGTAATATCTACAATTGCTTTATTATGATTTTTATATTTAGAATTAATTTCTTTTTCAAGAAATATACCTTGTTCGTAAGGTTCAACTTCTAAATCTAAATCAAAATATTCTAATTCTTTAGAAGCATTAACTATTTCTTTATAACCATTAATAGTACCAGAACTACTACTCATATTTGATTCATAATTAATAGGTACAATTACTACTTTTGAATTTTCTTTTAAAGAATATTCAAGTGGTAAATTCATAAATCTACTTTTTTCTTTTTTTTTAGAATTCATAATTAATCTTATTTAAATTTATTAACAATAGAATTAAAAGAACTAATATTTTTACTAAAATTAAGATATTTAACATCCTCTTTTTTAATAGTAATTTTAGAAGATTTAATTAAGTTTATTTTATCTAAATTTTTAAGAATATAGTCTTCATTTACTTTTTTATTATTTATTAAAGCATATTTAAAATATTTAACAAAATCACTATGTAAATAGAAACCAAATTCGAAAACATTAATTCCTGCAGGGACTGTAATAATTTTATTAGAAGTTGTAACTACAGAAACAAAAGCTTCATTTTTTAGAGAATTATTTTTATTTTTAAAATGTTTTATAACTCTAATTAATTTTTTATCATGGCTAGATAAATAGTTTTCATATTTATATTTAAAATGAGATGAAAGACCAAACTCTGCATTTTCATGCATTTCTGTGGTTCTAATTTGAACTTCAACATTATAATTTTCAATAACAACATTTAAATGTAGAGATCTATAATTATTACTTTTAGGATTTCTAATGAAATTCTTTTCTCTTATAACTTCAAACTTACTTTTTATTAATTCATAACATCTATAACAATCTTTTCTATTTTCACAAATAAATCTAACTGCATATATATCTTTAATTAAATTTAAACTTTTTTCTTTTTTTTTAATATAAATATTCTTAAAAATACTACTTATAGATTTATATCTATAATTAACAAATAATATTTTAGGTTTATATTTATATGGAACATTATCTAAAATAATATCTTTAAAATATTCTAATTTTTTTTTAGGATATATTTTATTTACTTGTTTTATAAGAGTTTTATATTTCTGTGGGAATTTAGTTTTTATAAATAAATCTTGGATTTTATTTCTAAAATCATACATACCTAATTGCACACACAAAGGAATTATAGACAATTCTACAGTTTTGAGAAATGTGTTTTTAAACTTGACATCTTTTATTTTATTAAAATATTTAAAAATAACCATAACTTCAGAAAATAAAATTATTACAGACTCAATTCTTGAAAAAGAATTTAGGATATAATTTTTATACTTTTTAGCATTAAAATTAGAAGAATATAAAATTTCTGGAAAATTAAAATAATAATAATCCTTAGAAATATCTAATATTTGATTATCAATATTTAGTTTGTTTATATTTTCAACAGATAAATACTTATAAATATCATAAATCATTGTAGAAAAGATTACATTATTATTATATGATAGCGTATTTTCTGAAATCTCTAATATATACTTAACAAGTGAAATTTTAGAAAATATTTTTTTAGAATTATACACTTTTTTACAAATATTATAATATTTTTTAAAATCAGACAAGTATTTTTTTTTTAATAAAAGATATTTTGGATAACTTTTCATAGATAATCTTTATTTTTACTAAAAGCTAGAAATTATTTTATAATTTCTATTTTTGGTCTTTCTAAATTAAAAAGATCTGTATAATAAATATAAGAACCAGCATTTAAAAAAACAATTTGGTCTTTTATTTTAGGAACTTTATTAAAATAAACTCTATATCTAAATATATCTTCAGAAGCAGGAGTTGCACCTTTAATAACATAAGGATTTCCATTAACTTCTAAACTTTCTCCTTCAACAAGTAATTTTACATTTGTTACTATTGTATCCATTGAACAATTAAACACAGAAGCATCAATAAAAAGATTATTATCAACAATATTAACTATATTTGCTATTAATTTACCACTTGGAGCAGCTATTGCTCTACCAGGTTCACAAATTAATTTTATATTTTTAGAATTTACAAATTCTTTAAGTTCTTTTATTTTTTCATAAACAGAATCTATTGTACTTGGATTAGTATTTTTATATTCTACTGGTATACCTCCTCCAATATCTAGAGAAGATATAATTTCCCAGCTTTTGGAGTTTATAGATTGTTCAAGTTCTCTAACTAAAGACCATTCTGCAAGATTTTGTGTTTTTCTATGAAAATGTATTCCTAATTGATTTATATTTAAATTATCTTTTAATTTAAGTAATAATTCATTTACTTTTGAAGAATAAAATCCAAATACAAAATATCTGCCAGTTTGAACAGTATATTCTTTAAGTCTCATTCTTAAAAAAAGATCTATTTTATGATTATTGCTTTTGCAATAATCAAGAATAAAATCTAAATCTTTAATGTTATCTACAATAAATTTATTAATGTTTTTTTCAAAAATTAAATTTAATTCTTCATTTTCTGGAGAATGAAGCATATACAAAATATTAGAATAATCAAAATCATTTATATTTTCAAAATGTTTTAATTCATTTAAATGATGTATTAAAAACGAACTATTAGTACTTTGTCCAAGTATATCAACTAAATAAGGATTAGACTTAACACTATAGCAAACAACATCACACAAAGAATTAATTTTATTATATTGTTCTATAGCTTTTGATTTACTAATTTGAAATTTAGCTCTTGAAATCATATTATTTCTATTTATAACCTTTTTAATTATAACACTCTATTTTTCACAACAAAAATATGTTATACAATATATATTATATACTAGAAAAATATATAAATCCAAAGTTAAACTAGATTTGCTACGGCCAACTACTGTTTAGAAATCAACAACACATATTAGATATAGATATATTTCTAAGCTAATATATTATTAAAAAGCAAATTTATAAAATAGGTTTTATTATTAATTATCTATATATAAAAAAAAATATTTAATTTTGCTTTTTCTAAATAAAAATAAATTCAGTGAAAGGTTATGTATAAGAATATAATTATTAAAGGTGCTAGAGAACACAATTTAAAAAACATTAATATAGAAATACCTAAATATAAGTTTATAGTTATTACTGGTGTATCTGGAAGTGGTAAATCTACTTTAGCTTTTGACACTATATATGCTGAAGGACAAAGAAGATACGTAGAAAGCCTTTCTTCTTATGCAAGACAATTTCTTGGAATGATGAAAAAACCAGATGTTGATAGTATAGAAGGATTAAGTCCAGCTATTTCTATTGAACAAAAAACAACTTCTAAAAATCCAAGATCTACTGTTGGAACTGTTACTGAAGTTTATGATTATCTTCGTTTATTATTTGCAAGAATTGGAGTACCTTATTGTCCAAAACATAATATAAAAATAGAATCTATGTCTTCACAAAAAATTAGTGAAAATATAATTTCAGAATTTAATAATCAAGATATAATTATACTTGCACCTATTATTCAACAAAAAAAAGGAACTTATGAAAAGCTTATTGAAGATATTAATAAAGAAGGTTATAGTAGAGTTAGAATCAATAACAAAATTATTAAAAGTGAAGAAAAAATAGAACTTGAAAGATATAAAAAACATGATATTGAAATTGTAATAGATAGAATAAAAATTAATAAAGATAATAAAAGTAGATTAGTTGAAGATATAGAAAATGCAAATCAAAAATCAAAAACTGGACTTATAAAAATATTATTTAAAAATAAAACTAATAAAGAAGAAGAAAAAATATATTCTACAAAAATGTCCTGTCCAGTTTGTGGATTAGCTTATGAAGAATTACAACCAAGAATGTTTTCTTTTAATAGTCCTTTTGGTGCTTGTGAAAATTGTAGTGGACTTGGTTTCAAAATGGAATTTGATATAAATTTAATAATTCCTAATAAAGATATTGGAATACTTGATGGTGCTATTAAAGTTTATAGAAATGTAATGGATGGTTGGAGAACTCAACATCTTCTAAATGTAGCCAAAGCAAATGGTTTTGATGGTTTTACAACTATAAATAAATTAACAAAAGAACAATATAACACTTTAATGTATGGTTCTGATCAAAAAATAAAATTTACTTTAAAAAAAAGAGATGGTTCTGGCTCTTTTATGCACACAGGAAATTGGGAAGGAGTCATTCCTCAACTGGAAAGATTATATAAACAAACAGAATCAGATTATAGAAGAAAAGAACTTACTAAATTTATGAAAATTCTTCCTTGTAATCAATGTAATGGTAAAAGATTAAAAGAAAAGATTTTATCTGTAAAAATTAAAAATAAAAATATTGTAGATATTACAGATTTATCTATTAAAGAAACTATTTCTTTTTTTAAAAATTTAAAATTAAATAAAAAAGAACAAGAAATAGCAAAACATATTTTAAAAGAAATAAATTCAAGACTTGAATTTTTAGATAAAGTTGGACTTAGTTATTTAACTCTTTCAAGAAGTAGTGGAACTCTTTCTGGTGGAGAAGCACAAAGAATAAGATTAGCTACTAATCTTGGAACTAATCTTACTGGAGTATTATATGTTCTTGATGAACCTTCTATTGGACTTCATCAAAGAGATAATCAAAAATTAATAGATACTTTAAAAAGATTAAGAGATTTAGGTAATACTTTAATAGTAGTAGAACATGATGAAGATACTATTAGACAAGCAGATCATGTTATTGATATTGGACCTGGTGCTGGTATTCATGGTGGAGAAATAGTTGCAGAAGGAACTCCTAAGCAAATAGAAGAAAATAAAGAATCACTAACTGGAAAATATCTTTCTGGTGTTCATGAAATTGAACTTCCTAAAAAAAGAAGAACTTTTAATAATTATATTGAACTAAATGGTGCTTGTGAAAATAATTTGAAAAAATTAAATGTAAAAATACCAATTGGTGTTTTAAATATTATAACTGGTGTAAGTGGAAGTGGAAAATCCACTTTAATTAATGACACATTATACAAAGAAGCTATGAACAAAATCTATAAATCTAAATTTACTAGTGGAAAACATAAAAATTTAGATTTAAAAAATATAGATAAAGTAATAGCTATCGATCAATCTCCAATAGGCAGAACTCCAAGAAGTAATCCTGCTACTTACACTAAACTATTTGATGAAATTAGAATAATTTTTGCAAATACTTTAGAAGCTAAAACTAGAGGTTATAAACCAGGAAGATTTTCTTTTAATGTAAAAGAAGGGAGATGTCATGCTTGTAATGGTGATGGACAAATAAAAATAGAAATGAATTTTCTTCCAGATGTTTATGTAGATTGTGAAGAATGTAAAGGAACTAGGTATAATAGTGAAACACTTGAAGTTAAATATAAAAATAAAAATATAGCTCAAGTATTAGATATGAGTGTAGAAGAAGCATATTCTTTTTTTAAAAATATACCTAAAATTAAAAGAAAATTACAAACATTAATGGATGTTGGTTTAAGTTATATTAAATTAGGTCAAAGCTCAGTAACGCTTTCAGGTGGAGAAGCACAAAGAATAAAAATCACTAAAGAACTGTCTAAAATAGGTAGTGGAAATACATTATATATACTTGATGAACCAACTACTGGTCTTCATTTTCATGATGTAAAAAAACTAATAGAAGTACTAAATAAATTAGTAGATAAAGGTAATACAGTAATTGTAATTGAACATAATCTTGATGTTATAAAATGTGCTGATTATATAATAGATCTTGGTCCAGAAGGCGGAGATAATGGTGGAAAAATAATAGCAATAGGTACTCCTGAAGAAATCATAAAAAATAAAAACTCTTTTACAGGTATTTATCTTAAAAAATATATAAATTCAGAAAAAGAAAAGAAATAAAAAACATATAAATTAAGAACTCTTATGGAATATATAAAAATTAATGATATTGTTTTTGGAGAACACATAATAAAAGAACCTGTACTTTGTGAACTAATAAAAACAAAAGCAATGAAAAGATTAAAAAATATAAGTAGTAATGGAATACCTCCAAAATATTATTATAAAAACCAATTTAGTAGATTAGAACATTCTTTAGGTTGTTTAATTTTAAGCGAACTATTTAATGCATCTTTAGAAGAAAAAATTGCTTGTCTTCTTCACGATGTTAATCATACTGCTTTTTCTCATATTTATGATGGTATTTTAAACAATATAGAAGAAGACTATCAAGATAAAACATTTTTTGATTTTTTAAATAATACAACAGAAATAAAAGATATATTTCAAAAATATAAAATAGACATAAACAATTTCAAAAACTTTGAAAAATTCAGATTATTAGATAGACCAAAACCACAAACTTGTATTGATAGATTAGATTATTGTTTAAGAGAATTTTACAATATTAAAAGAAATAAAGATTATATAAAAAACATTTTATTTAATATAAAAATAACAGACAATAAAGAAATAATATTTAAAAATAAAAGTGCTGCAAAAGATTTTGCTGAAGCTTATTTATATTTATTCCTAAATAGATGGAATGAACCTAGAAATATAGAAAAGCAAATATTTTTTGCAGATATACTCACAAATGCAATTTCTAAAAATATAATAAGTCATGATGATTTTAAAAAAGATGATATATATGTATTAGACAAAATAGAAAATTGTAAAGACAAGAACATAGAAAACCAACTTAAAGAATTAAAAGAAAACACATTTGTTATTAAAAACCCAAAACAGAAAAAACTAAGACATGTAAATCCAAAATATCTTGATGAAAATAATAATGTTTTAGATCTAATGTCTACAGATTATAATTATAAAAATAGAATTGATACTATTTTGAAAGAATATGAATAAAAAAAAA
>CAYXWT010000005.1:17114-34573 GCA_964468895.1 uncultured archaeon
TATAATTATAAAAATAGAATTGATACTATTTTGAAAGAATATGAATAAAAAAAAATAGATTATAATAATTTGCCAACTAAATCTAGTAGTTATATCTTTAAAAATAAAATTAAAAAAGTAATAAATAAATATATTAGTGAAAATTATGGTTAGAAAGAAAATGTCTGTTAAAAAATTTGATTTAAGATTATTAATATCAACTATTCTAAAATTAATAATTTTATTAACTTGTATATATTCTGCAGTAAATTTAAAATGGACTGTCTTTTTTTATTCAATATTTGTTTTAATTTTAACATTCGTACCTGCAATTATTAAAAAAAATTTTAAAGTAAATATACCTTCAGAATTAGAGTTTTTGTTTATATCATTTATTTATATGTCTTTATTTTTAGGTGAAATCAAATTTTATTTTTTAAAATTTTGGTGGTGGGATTTATTACTTCATACTTTTTCAGGTATAGCTTTAGGTTTTATAGGCTTAATACTTATTTATATAGTATATTCTCAGAATAAGATTAAATCTAATTATATTTTTTTAGCAGTGTTTGCATTCTGTTTTGCTCTTAGTATAGGTGCAATCTGGGAAATATTTGAATTTGGAATGGATCAAATGTTTGGCTTTAATATGCAAAAGTCAGGTTTAGTTGATACTATGAGTGACTTAATAGTAGATAGTATTGGAGCACTTTTAACATCTATTTATGCTTATTTTTATTTTAAATTTAATCATAAAAATAAAATTGGAGAACTTACAGAAAGTTTTGTAAATGAAAATAAAAAGTTGTATCGTCAGTAGTCATAAGTAACATCCAATAGCATCTGAAATTATTTGTTCTATACTTACACAATTAAAGATTTAATATCAAATAATTTTATCTACAAAACTAAGATTAAAAATATTTTGAAGGAATATGAATAAAATAGATTATCAGGCATTACCTACTAAACCTGGATGTTATATATATCAAAATAAAGATAATAAAGTTATATATGTAGGTAAAGCTAAAAATTTAAAGAAAAGAGTAAGTTCATACTTTACTAAAAACAAATTAGATATTAAAACTAATTTACTAGTTAATAATATCTGTTATGTAGACTATATCATAACAAATAATGAAATAGAAGCACTACTTTTAGAAAATAATTTAATTAAGAAATATAATCCAAAATACAATATAGATCTTAAAGATTCAACAACTTATTCATATCTAAAATTAACTAGCGAAAAATATCCTAGACTAATTATATTTAGAAACAGTTCTAATGAAAGAAAAGAACAAAACACAAGTAAAAAAGATATATTCGGGCCTTTTGTTAATAGTGATTACAGAAAAAAAATCCAAAATTATATTAACAAATATTTAAAACTTAGAACTTGTAAAAGAATACCTAAAAAAGAATGTGTTAGATATCATTTAGGACATTGCCTAGCTCCTTGTATAAATAAAGATACAGAAAAACAATATTTAGAAAATATTTCTGAAGTTAGAAAAATATTAAATGGTAAAACTAAACAAGTCTTAAAAAAACTAGAACAAAATCTAAAAATATATCAACTAAATCAAAACTTTGAAAATGCATTAATACTTAGAGATAAAATAAGTGCTATAAAATATTTAGAAGAAAAACAAGTTACCCAAAGAAATAAAACTTATAATGAAGATATAATCAATTATGTAGAACAAAACAATAAGATATATCTTATATTATTTAATATAGATAAAGGTCTTCTTCTAAATAAAAAAGAATTTATAATAAACAAGGAAAATCTAATAAATACACAAACAGAATTAGAAAACACAAGCATATTAGATAATTTTATTATAAAATACTATTCAAACAATTCTATTCCAAAAGAAATAATAGTTCCTGAAGAATTAAATCAACTAACTAAAAACTATTTAGAAAAAATAAAAGAAGAAAATGTAAAAATAGTAATTCCAAAAATTGCAGAAAAAAAGAAATTATTAGATCTTGTAAAAATAAATATAGAAGAAACTTTTTTTAAAAAATTAAATACTCTTAAAAATTTAAAAGAAAAACTTAAACTTAGAAATACACCTTACATTATGGAATGTTTTGATATATCTCATCTAAGTGGAACCAATATAGTAGCAAGTATGGTTCAGTTTAAAGATGGATTAGAAAATAAAAAAGAATACAGAAAATACAAAATGAAAACAGTACATGATAACAATGATTTTGCTAGCATGAAAGAAGTAATAACACGAAGATATACTAGATTAATAAAAGAAAATAAAAAACTACCAAATCTAATTATAGTAGATGGTGGAAAAGGACAATTAAATATAGCTAAAGAAGTTTTAGAAAAATTAAATATTATTAACAAAATAGATTTAATATCTTTAGCAAAAAGAAAAGAAGAAATATATAAAATAGATAATATATTTTCAATAAAACTAAGTAAAAAAAGTAATGAACTTAAACTAATTCAACAAATAAGAGATGAAGCACATAGATTTGCAATAACCTTTCAAAAATCACTTAGAAGTAGAAATTTTAAATTAGAAAAATAAAATTTGATGAATTAACTTTAAAGGGAATTGCAATAAATTTATAAATATTAAATAATATTTTTCAACTCCTTTTTTATGTTTGCAAATTGTGTAAATCTTACCTCTGATTTGAGAAAATAAACATTTTAATCTGAATATTTTTGGTTTAGAACCTTTATAATAATTATAAACTGAATCTCTAATAAAGGCAATTTTATATTTTTTTAAAACTCTATAAGTAAAATCTGCATCTTGAGATCTAATTATTTTCTTATTAGTATCCAAATAGCCAATTTTATCAAAAATACTTTTATTATACATTAATGTTGCTGTAATAAATGGTGTTGAAGAAACATTAAGAAATTGATTAGCAACAAAGTGTTTATTTTTATTTAATAATATATTATTATTTACAAGTCTAACAAATTTTAAAGTATCATTGTTATTTAAATAAACTGTAGAACCACAAACAATTTTATAACCTTTATTATTTAATAAAAATTTAATTCTTTTTTGAATACTAGTTTTTGGAAAACTATCATCAGCATCCAAAAAACAAATAAAATCACCTTTTGCTTTCCTAACACCAAAATTTGTTGCATAAGCACGGCCATGATTTTTATTTAAATAGAAATAATTTATTTTTTTAGATTTAATTAAATTTTCTAAAACCATTTTTGTATTATCAATAGAACAATCATCAACAACAATAATTTCTATATTTTTATATGTTTGAACTAAACAACTTTTTATTGCTCTTAAAATAGTTGTATCCATATTAAAGGTAGAAATTATTATACTAACTAATTCAGTCATATTCATTCCAAAACTAAAATATATATATTTAAGATTAAACACCTTTCTATTAATAAGTTAATTATAATTCAAAGTCTAAATTATTTCTAAGATCACTTAATGTTATTGCTGATGTAAAATTTCTTTTTTTAGCTTCATCCATTGCTTTCCAAATAGAAATTTTATTTTCTTTAGCAACTTCACCTATAGACTTTTTACCTTCAGACCATTCTTTTAATGATAAATCTAAATTTTTATTAACTAAAGACTTTAATTTAAGCATAAATATTTTAATCACATTATATTTATAAACAATGTTATTAGGAAATATATTTACTATGGCCAATTACCCTTAAGAAAACAATATAATTATTACCAATACTAGATATATATCTAGATATAAATATACTATAATAGATTTTAATTAAAAGAAGAAATATGAATAAATTTAAATTAGTTTCAAAATATACTCCTAAAGGAGATCAACCAAAAGCTATTGAACAATTATCACTTGGTTTGAAAAAAAAACAAAGATTTCAAACTCTTTTAGGTGCTACTGGTACTGGTAAAACATTTACTATAGCTGGAGTTATAGAAAAATACAACAGACCAACTATAGTTTTAGCTCATAATAAAACTTTAGCTGCTCAACTATATCAAGAATTTAAAGAATTATTCCCTGATAATAGAGTAGAATATTTTATATCATATTATGATTTTTATAGACCTGAATCATATCTTCCTATTAAAGATATATATATAGAAAAAGAAGCAACTATTAATAAAAAAATAGAACAATTAAGATTAAGTACTACTGCTTCACTTATGAGTAGAAATGATACTATAGTAGTAGCTTCAGTATCATGTATATTTGGTTTAGGTAATCCTGATAATTTTAAAAATTTAGGTTTTAATATAGAAATTAATCAAGAAACTAATAGAAATCAAGTTATTAGACAATTAGTAGATATACAATATAAAAGAAATGATATTGAACTTGAACCTGGTAGATTTAGAGTTAAAGGAGATACTATTGATATTATACCTGGTTATTATGAAAATATAATTAGAATTGAATTTTTTGGAGATAAAATAGAACAAATACTAGAATTAGAAAAAACAAGTAATAAAAAAATAAACAAATTAGAAAATTTTAAGGTATTTCCAGCTAAACACTTTGTTGTAACTCCTGAACAAATAATAGATGCTAAAGAAAATATTTTAAAAGAATTAGAACAAAGACTTCCAGAATTAGATGCTATTGAAGCACATAGACTAGAAAAAAAAACAAGATATGATATGGAAATGATAAGTGAAGCTGGATATTGTTCAGGTATAGAAAACTATTCAAGACATTTTGATAAAAGAAAACCAGGACAAAGACCATTTTGTTTATTAGATTATTTTCCTGAAGATTATTTATTAGTAATAGATGAATCACATCAAACAATTCCACAAGTTAAAGCAATGTACAAAGGAGATTATTCTAGAAAAAAAAATCTAATAGATTATGGTTTTAGATTACCTAGTGCATTTGATAATAGACCACTTACATTTGAAGAATTTCAAAAATTTATGAAACAAACAATATTTGTTTCAGCTACTCCAAGTGAATTTGAAATTAATAGATCAAAAACTATTGCTGAACAAATAATAAGACCAACAGGTTTAGTAGATCCACAAGTATATATTAAACCAATTAAAGGACAAATAAAAAATTTAATAGAAAATATTAATAAAAATATAAAAAAAGGATATCGTTCATTAGTAACAACTTTAACAAAAAAGTTAGCTGAAGAAGTAAGTGAATATCTAAGTGAAAAAGGTATAAAAACAAGATATCTTCATTCAGAAATAAATACACTAGAACGACAAGAAATAATTAGAGAACTAAGAGCAGGTAAATTTGATTGTTTAGTTGGAATTAACTTATTAAGAGAAGGACTTGATATTCCTGAAGTAGCTTTTATTGGAATACTTGATGCAGATAAAGAAGGTTTCTTAAGAGATAAGCGTTCATTAGTTCAGATAATAGGAAGAGCAGCTAGAAACAGCCACTCTTATGTTCATTTATATGCAGACAAAATTACAGATTCAATTAAAAATGCAATGAAAGATACTAAAAGAAGAAGAGAAATACAAACAAAATATAACAAAGTACACAATATTACTCCAAAAACAATAGTAAAAGCAATAAAAGAAAAAATAATAGAAGTTAAAGACATAAAGCATATTCCAAAAGGAAATATTCCAAATATAATTACACAATTAGAAAAAGAAATGAAACAAGCAAGTGATAATTTAGAATTTGAAAATGCAATAATAATTCGAGATAAAATAAATCAACTAAAAAACAAAATTAAAAAATAATTGCTTTTTTTGAGAATTAGTAAATATAACCAAATCTATTTTTTCTTAAAACCAAATAATTTATTATATTTCTTATGATCTCCATATTCCAATATAAAGCACATAATTTGAATTTCATCTATTTGGATATTATATATTAATCTCCAATAATTTGAAAGATTAAGTATCCATAAATTAGTAATACCTTCTTTTTTATATTTTAATGGAATTAGAGATTTTTTAACAGCTCTACCTTCTTGAAGATTTTCTTTTAATAATTCCATCTTCTTTTTCTTTAGAAATATTATTTCTTAATTTATTAAAGTCTTCTTTAGCTTCACCCTCAAATATAACTCTAATATTTTTCATAACTCTAATCCTTTATTAATTCTTTTATATAACTTACCTTTTTCTTGATAAGTCCAAATTATTCCTTTTGTTCCATCATAAATAATTCCCTTACTATCTAAATAATCAATAATAACATTAAGAGTTTGTTTCATAATTTTATTATTTAGTTTTTTTAAAATTTTATATCTAGATAAAGGTAATTCTGAATTTTTAATTACATTTTCTACTTCTAAAACTGTTTTTAAATTAGGATAATGTAAAACACATTCTATTTTCATAAATATCACCACTCTTTAGTGTGTAGGGTATATATTTATTACCTGTTAAATTTATATTTATTTCTATTTAACAAAGGTTATGTATAACCCCCAAAAATAGAAATATTTATAAAAAATGATTATTTATTTTAACTATAAATTTAATTTAACCTAATAATATAATTAGACACAAATAACATATCTAAATTTCTGAACAGTAGTTAGCCGTTGCGAACTAAAAAAGAAAATAGATAGTATAAAAAAATAATTATTAAAACATAAATTAATTACAATTTATTATTTGATTTTATATCAAAATACATAAGAACAGATCCTTTTTTTCTTTCCTTCAATATTTTAAAATTAAGTTTCTTATAAAAATGAATCACATTTTTTTTAGGATCTTTATTTTTTTTTGCATCTAATATTAAAAATCTACACCCACAATAATTTTTAGAAATTGAATTTGCAAAATTATATGCTAACATAATCATTATACTACCTAATCCTCTTCTTAAAAAATTATCATCTACAGCTAACCTACCAATTTTAACTGCAGGTAAAGTTTTATATAAAACATTTTTATCAAAAAAAGAATTCTTCAGATCCCCTTCTAATCTAAGAGAATCATTTAATAATGTAATATATCCTGCCAATTGTTCTTTATAAAAAAATAGGTAAGACATAGATATCTTTTCCAGTTGATTATTTAATGCATCTTCTACAAGAAAGTTTTTTAATTCAGATTCATAAGTACAAAAATTAGATATTAAACCATTATGCTTTTTGGACATTGGTTCATATGTTATATGTTTTAAAGATATTTTTTCTTTATTCATAAATGACTTTTAAAAAAGTCTTTATTTTTCTCTGCTTCTTTAATAAAAGCAATTCTTCCCTTAGAAGGATTTTTAATCTCTTTAATCCATTCTTTCAAAAATCTTCTAGCATCTTCGCCTCTTAATGTAGGTGTAGCTCTAATTGGTTTAGCCATATTTATCACACTTTTAATATTAACTTATATTATATATATAGACTGATTAAATTTATATAATCTTGTAATTTACGAATTTAAATTATCTTCTAATTCTAACCAATTATTTATTTACTTTAACTATAAATTTAATTTAACCTAATAATATAATTAGACACAAATAATATATATCTATTTCTAAACAGTACTTGGCCGTAGCAAACTAAAAAATAAAATAGACAGTATAAAAAATAACTGCTAAAATATAAATTAATTACAATTTATTATTTGATTTAATATCAAAACACATAAGAACAAATATTTTTTTTCTTTTCTACAATTTCAATTTTGAGTAATCAAATAACAAACATCTCTAATCAATAATACATCTTCAGTAAATCTTTGAACTTTAAAACCAGACATTACCTTTTTGTCGGACTCGACAAAATGGTCTTCAATATTAAAACCTAAGTTAGTACAAAAAAACTTATACAAACATATAATTTTAGAACTGATGAAAAAGCAACATAAAAAGTAATTAATCTACAAAATTCTTAACATCTAATTTCAAATTTTCTTTATACTTCTTAGCTAAAGAAACATCTTTTAGCTTTTTTGGCTTTTCCTCTAAAACATTCATTCCTTGGACATCATATCTTGGTATAAGATGCCAATGAACATGTTGTGTTTCAGCCATATAAAGTAAATATACTTTTTTAATTTTCAAAGTTTTAAGCATAGCATTTCTAACTGCATCTAGAACATCCCTAAAATAATTATAATCTTTTCTTTTAAGAAGATGTAAATCTGCAATTTTATCCTTCTACACAATTACTACATGTCCTTTTGTTATTGGTAAATTTGCAAGAGTAGCATAAAGTTTAGAATCTTCATAAAAAATTGCCCCTTTCAATGGTTTCGGAAAATCAGACATATATATCACATTTAATAATATCATCGAATAGTTTTGTAAATATTTTAAGCTATTTTTTAAATAAAACAACAACCAAAAATGAATAATAAATGAATATACTTTCTAAATAAAAACCTTTCTGTTTCTTATTATAGAAATATACTTTACAATATAAGGTATTTCCTTTTTAGAACCTGAAACCAATCTAACCATTTTCTTGACATCAAGAAAATGGTCCAAAACAGAAAATTTGAATTTTTAAAAGAGAATTTTACTTTAGAATTCCTTATTTAATAAAATTAATCCTAAATATTATAGATTAGTAAATAATTAACTACCACAGAAGTACAAAATAATCTAAATTAAACTTATTGAAAAAAAATTAATTTATATTAATCATATAAGTAATTTGGTCTACCTACAAGTTCAGATAAATTTTCACTACTACTTCTCCACTTTTCATCAGTTAATCTATCATCCATATCCCAAGGAAATTCATAATAACTAAACATTGGACCAACAGCTAATCCAATTGAACCATCTTTAGATTTATGAGCTACAATTATCCAATCAATTCTACCTGTACCAACTTCTAAAACCTTTGAAGTGTTTCCTTCTGTATGAACATCAGCTATAATTTGAGTATTAAATGGATCATCTTCTGTAGACAATCTTGTTGAACTTATAGATCCTATTCCACTTTTTCCAACTTTAACTGTTAGAGCAGAAGCTAATTTTTCAAGTATATCTGTTAAACTTACAGAAATACTTTCTATATAATCATAATCTTCTTCACTTAGTTCTGTATTTTTTAATTCTTTTTTAGAAATTTCTTCTAATCTACTAACTAAGTTTATACTATCATCAATAGGTTCTTTAAGTTTATTACTTAAAAGTTCTTTTTCTTCTAATCCATTTTTAAGTAATTCTAATGTTTTTTTTAATCTAAAATAAGCTTCTGGATTTGGTTCTACATATCCATAATATTTAGAACTTAATGGACCCATAGCACCACAGGAAGTTCTAGAAGTATATGATTGTTTTACATAAAGAATTGTATCATGTCTTAGTTGAGCCCAAGAGCCAAGTGCAGTAATTAAATCTTTTTTCTCCCAAACTTTTGATCTCATCCAATTAGGATAGCCTATAGGTTTATCTTTTACAATTGGTTGAAGTACCCATAACCAAGAATTATATAAATTATCTGTCCAATCACTTACTGTATAACTATCAACTAAATTCTTAGAAGAATTTAATTGATTAGAATAATTACAAAAAGAATTATAATTTAAATCTGAAATTATTTCATCTGCACTATTAGAACCAAGTGAAGACATAATATCTAAACCAGTAGGCATAAATCTACAACTATTATATACTTTTTGTAATTTAGGATCATTATATTCTAAATTACAATTATAACCACAATAATAAACCATTGCTGATTCACAAACCTCATTCCAATACTTTTGTTTATTAGCATCCATACTTTCACAAGACTTATAAAAATCAACAGGTTGACTTAAAATAGAATTAATTTCACCAAAATTTAATATATCATTATAATCACTATTATCTATATTAGGTCCTACATTTCTATATACCATATCTCCTAATATTTGTGAATCTATTGCATATCTTTGACCAATTAGTCTCATACCTTTAGTTGTTTCTTCTAAAGAACCACTTAAATCAAATTCAAAATTATTAAGTATTTTAGGTCCTTTCATTTCACTAAGTTCTTCTTGAATATTATTAAACAATTCTTCATCACTTATAATATCTTCTTTACTTATATTAGAATCAGAAGAATCTTCAATAATATTATTTAAAGCCATATCATAATCATAAAAACTTAAATCATCACTAACACCACTAAAAAAAGAAGTAACACTATATACTTTATTCCATTCATCATCAATATCAGCTGATTTTACAGCTTCAGAAAGTAAAAGTGCTTGTTTAGTCCAGTTTTCTCCATTAGTTTTAAAAGTAATTCTTCCAAGCCACATCATACTTTTAAAATAATTTTTTAATTCTTCAGTACTTGTATAATGACCTCTAGGAATATATTGTGAATAATCTTCACAATAACATTTTTTAGAACACACATCATTATACAAATCTACAAATTCTACTTCTTCTTCATTATAAATAACTTTTACTTTTATTTCAGAAGAACAAGAATTATCGTTTTTTAAATATAATACATTACTACAAACATTAGGACAATCTTTACTAAACAATTCATTTTTATAAAAACCTTTATGAGCTTTTATTCTTCCAATTTCTTTATCTACATCCTCTTTAACCATACTTTTCACATTATAAGAAGGATCTAATAATTTTAAAGCAACACTTAAATAAGCTAAATTTCTTTTAGATAATTCTTTATTTAAAGGATCTTCTAAAGATTCATATTGTTTATAACTTTCATTTATACTTTTAGAAAGAAATTTGTCTAATAAATCAGACAATTCATTTATTTCTAGATTTTTAAGAATTTCATTAAATTCAATATGAAATAAATTCAAAACAGAATCTGTAGTTATAATAATAGGAACACCAGATCTATCTTCATTATACCTAGTAATCCAAGATTGGTTAGGACCTCTACTATTACTCATATGCTCATAAGCATCTTCGAATTTATTATATTTTTGTCCAAGAGTATCTCCTGGTATAATAACAACACCATTATCAAGAAGAGTTTGTGTTTCGTTTTCATTTAAATTTAAATTAAACTTACCTTTAATATCTCTAATATAGTTTATTGGCATTTCTTCTAAAGGAAGTTCATATTCTGGATTATTATAATTTTCAGAAATATAATTTATATTTTCATCATCACTAACATTAATCAGTCTTACATTTTCAAAAGTTTTATTTGAAAATTCATAATTTCCAGAACTTAAAGACAAATTAGTTCCAAAAATATTAAATACAAAAATAGCAGCTATAATAATAACAATAATAAATATAATTCCAAAAAAATTCTTATTTATAAATATCTCATCTTTCCTATTATTACTTATTAATTACACAAGTAATTAATTGTAATCTATTAGATATTTAATAGGTAAATATTTAAAAACACTTTTTTTTGATAAGGTTATAAAAACAATCAGATATTTACAATTTTATCAATGTTTTTATTTAAATATTTAATAAAATCACCTTTAGTCTTAGATTTTAATTTATACCAATCCAAATAAAGATTTCTAATATTATCTTCTAGTTTATTCAAAATTTCAAATTTTTTAGAACCATATTTAGTATAATAATAATTATCCCACAATTTAGAAGTAAAACCAAATTTAAACTTAAATATATTAGTTATAGTACTTACAAAACATTCTTCAAAATAAATCTAATTTAAACAATCTTTATTATCTTTAATTGATTTAATTAACTCTTGATAAATTTCATCTTTTTGATTAATACAATGTGCTAATTCATGAAACATAGTAGAAAAAATCCTTTTTTTTCTAAGTATTATTTTCCTAATCATAAATTTCACTTCTTTTAGCATAAGGAGAAATAACTAAAATAAAACCATCTATAAAAGCATGACCTGTATAACCACTCATACCAGTTGGTCCAATAGCACTAAAACATTTAAAATTAAGATTATCTTCTAAATTATAAATCTGACTTAAAAAGTTTATTTTTTTCAAAATCTCATTTTTAAAGTCTTTAAATAAACTATTTACTTATACTATTAAATCTAAATTTATATGATTTATATTAATAGCATTCAAAAATTAATTAATAAAAACTAATTCTTTTCTTAAGTAATTATTAGATAATCTTAAATTAAATAATTATTATAAAACCTAATATCTTACAATTAAAACAACAAAAAGACTTTGATTATAGTACTATAATTTACTTTTTCTAAAATTAAATAAAATATATTTAACAATATTATAAAAATTAGGTTAATCTTTTGTTTTCTACAATATATTTAGACATATAAAAAATATATCTTACTTAAAGATCCCAAATACATTTGCCATTAACTTTTCCAAAGTTATCCATATTTTGAGTATAATTTTTAATAATAAGATAAGTTTTTTCAAAAGATGTATTAGCATTCTTCTTTTTATCTACATTAGTAATAATATTTAATATCTCTTTTCTATCAATGTTTTTAAAATAATTAATAAAATCATTTTGAAGAATATTACAAAGACCATAAAAATAAGATTTTGCAAGTATTATATCTTTTTTATTTTTAGAATCTAGATAATCTTTAATATAACTCCTCATACTCTTAACAGAATCTTTAAGTATATATTCAAGATTTTTAAAATCTTTATTTTTAATATATTTAACAATCTTATTTTTAATATTAATAAATTCTTTAGATTCATAAGAAGTAATATTACTAGTACCTTTTTTTTTAGTAAAATTAGTTTTTTTATTTAATAAAGAATTAAAATATACTATAGAATTATTAGCATCTACAACAACTTCATCATTATCATTAGTATATTTTAATAATTCACTAATATTAATACCACCTATACAAGGAAGACCTAATTCTCTAGAAATTATAGCAGGATGAGATGTTACTGAATCAATTTCACATATAACAGCTTTTGCTTTTTTATAAACCTCTATATATTCTGGAAATAAAACATAAGTTACGAGAATATTATTTTTTTTAAATAATTTACTAGCTTCTTTAAAATTAACAGCATCTGAAATAAATTGGATATTTCCTTTTACAAAACCATTTGATAAAGTAACACCTTTTATTTTAGAATTATATATCTTCTTATTTATAGAGTTTTGTAATTTATTTTCTTTAACTTTATTTAATTTACTTAAAGTAGTAATATTTCTACTTTGAAGTATCCAAATATTATTTTCTTTATCAATAGCAAATTCAATATCTTGAGGGTACTTAAAACTCAATTCTATATCTTGCCCAAATAAATATAACTTTTTAAAGATTTTATTTAGATTTTTGGTTTTATTAATTTTTAGAGAATTTTCTTTACCAGAAACTAAGTTATGTAGATGTCCAAAAACATATTCTATTAAAAAATTAGATTTACCTATAGGATCTTTGGTAAAATAAACTCCAGAAATACTTGTAATTATTTGTTTTTGTACAATTACTCCTAAATCATCATTTTTTGAACTTTTAATAACATCTAATATTGCTAAAAACAATTCTTCTTCTGAATTTACATTAATTATACTTTTATATTTTCCAGCTAGAGAACAATCATTAGAGTCTTCTAATAAACCACTACTTCTAACAACTATAGGAAAAGTAGGTTTTGAAAAAATACAATCATAAAGATAATTTAAAATTTCAGTTTTATATTTTTTTAAAAGACCTTTTTTTTTAATATTATTAACTAAATATGTATCTAAAACAAATCCATTAGGCACATTATAAGAAAATCTTTTTAATTTCATTAAATTATATGCTTTATTACCAATTGTTTTAGAATCAACAAGAGAGTATAAATTATAAATCATTATATTTCACATCATAAAATTTTAAAATTTGCGGATAATTTTTAAGAACATATTTCTTATATTTACAATTTATTTTTGAATTATATAATCCTTTATATATACAACCAACACAGTAATTATAAAATTCACAATCTCCACAAATCTCTTTATTAGGTTCAGGAATTTTGAATAAAAATGAATTTTCTAAAAAATTATCAGTATCATAAATATTTCCAATTTTAAAATTAAGTGGAAATAAAGCACAAGGTCTTATATCACCATTAGGTTCTATAGAACTATGTTTTAATAATAAACCACAATTTACTAAATTTATACGCATATCTTTTTTATTAAAATCTTCTAAATTATTATTAACAAATTTCTCAATATATGTTAGTTCAGTTATTTTATTTTTACCTCTACCTATTGGTGAAACATATGAAAAATCAACTAGTTTAACTCCTAATTCGAATAATTTTTTTGTAACAATATCCTTTTGATCTAAATTATAATCAATATCTGTACATATAATTCTTAGAGGTAGATATTTTTTTAATTCTAATATAGTTTTACGTAAATAAAAATCATTATCATCAATTTTGTTTATATCTCTAAACCAACGATTAAAACTCATACTAATATTTAATTTATTTAAATTAATAATATTTATAGATTTTAATAGTTTACTTAAAATAGATGTGTTTGTTCCATTAGTTATCAATTCCACAGATTCAAAATTGTTTAACAAAAAACACATAAAATCAACAAAATTTCTATGTAATGTAGGTTCTCCTCCAGTAACACAAATTTCTCTTAAACCTTTATCTTTAAAAAACAACAATCTTTTTTTAATTTTTTCAACATCACAAAAATTACTATCTAAATTAAATTTAGCATCACGATAACAATAATCACAATTTAAATTACAACTATCTGTTAATTCAATTTGAAAATATAAAGGATACATTTCATTAACAGAACCTATAATTTCAAAATCATGGTTATAAATATTATTATTATTAAAAAAAGAAATTACAAAATCTGAGATTTTATTTTTTTTATAATTTATAAATTCTACATTAGCAGATTTATTAAAAACATAAATATGAGAATCTCTAAAACCTAAATTATTATTAAAATAAATTAAAAAATAAGAAAAAAAAGGTGTTCTATAATAATATTGCATGATAATCAACAAGGTTTATTTCCACAGGTACCTCTATTAAATGCAACACTATGTACAACACCAATAAATTTTGGTATATTTGAATCATCTGAATCCAAAATAATCACCTCATAAATTATAGAACCAAACAACACTTAAATACTAGCATTAATCTAAAAATTATTTAAATAACAAATTACAAGTAATATCTTTAAACACTACTTAGACAATATTAAAATTTTAGAGACCTCTAAAACTTTTATTAACCTATATTTCTTTATGAATATCCTCAATTTAAAAAAAATCTTTAAATTCAGATATAATTTTATCCATAATTTCTTTTTGACGAGGAAATTTCAAATACTTTACAAAATTGTCCTTATTTACAAAAACAAATCCACTAACTTCTTCTTCTTGCAATTTGATATCATCAATATTACTTTTAATTTTAGCTATAAAAATACTTCTTATTTGACCTTCATATCTTATACCTACTTGTTTATATTTATGTTCAATAGCATATTTTGGCCAATCAAATTTTTCTATAATAGTACTTTTTTCTAATATTTCAATATCTACATCAAGTTCTTCTTTCATTTCTCTTTTAAGTGCTAATTCATCAGATTCATTATCTTCAACACCTCCAGCAGGTATTTTATAATAATCTGGTTCACCAGTAGATTGTACTAAAACAAATTCTTTTTTATCATTAAATAAAAAAGCACTAACACCTTTTCTATACATTCAAATCACCTCTATAAATATTAACACTAGTAAAAACTATAAAAAGAACTAAAAATAAATAAACAAACAATTTATTTCAAAAATAGTTCTAATATTTTTCATAATTCTAAACAATTCGTAATTCTATTATTTAACATCTTTTTTTCTTGATTTTTATATTTAATATCCATACTAATTACCTTCAATATAATTTTTACCTTTTAAAGTAATTTTATACCTTTGATTAGGATCTCTTGGGCTATTTGGATTATTCATTTCAATAAAACCAAAATCTAATAACTTTTTTAAAGATGTTCTAAAATTTCTAGTTCTAGATTTATATCCTAAATAATTTAAAATATATTTTATAGCAACCAAATTTTTATTATTAATAAATTTAATTATTTTCAAATCAATATCTATAAAACTTACTTGGACCCCTACTTGGACCCCTGCTTGGACCCCTAAAGATATATCTTTAATTTTCTTTTTAAACTCAGGATGAATCTCAAATTTAGTAATAAATTGACATCTCTCATCATCAGTAATAAAAACAGGTTTTGGAGAACCATTTATTCTTAAAGAATCTCTTATTTTTTTAAAACCAGTATTTCTTCCTTCAGTAAAATGTAATTCTTTTAGAAAATCTCCTATTCTTCTATTTCTATATCTTCTAGAAATAACAACATCATCATTAATATTATTTTTATTTAATGGAGGCATAGGTCCAGGATAACTAGTAATATATGTTTTGTCTAGTTCAACTCTTACTTCAATAGGAGCATCAATTTCATAATCTTTATGGTAAACAGCATTAACTAATGCTTCTTCAATAGCAACAAATGGATAGGAATAAAATCTTAAACTTTCAGCTTTATTTGGAACTTTTCTTACTTTTTCTATAATCACATTATTTTTTATAAACTGAAGTGCACCTCTTATTTGAGAAATAACATCTCCAGAAAATATTTTTTCTTCAAAATTATCTCCAATTTTATCATGAAAAACAGTAACTTCAATCCAAGGAGTTTTAATATATTTTTTAGGTTCTCTAGAAAATAAAAGTAAACCAATATTTTTTGGTTTTATATATTCATTAGGTCCATCTATAATATTTAAACTTTTATAAATTTCTATAGGTTTTAGTTTATTTATATCTAAATTTGAATTTGTTTCTTTTAAAAAAGAACTTATTAGATTTAGATCTAAATCAGAAAGTTCAGCTTTAAGATTAATTCTATCATCAAAAGGAATATTTTGAGACATAGAAATTAATTCTCTTTCTTCATCAGGTTTTGCTATAACTGTAGAAGCTCCTCTTCTAATATAATATATATATCTAGGTTTTTTACCTAAAGATTCAGGACATTTATAAGGTCTACTTGGACCACCATAACAATATAAAACTATTAAAAATTTACTTTTATATTCTACAACATCCATTATTGGAAAATAAGGATAAATAATTTTATTAGATAATTCAATTAATTTTTTTAAAATAAAATCTATTTTTGACTTTTCAACACCCACTACTTCTTTAGTATCATTATCTATACCTATTATTAGATATCCTCCACCCCAATTATTAAAATCATTAGCAAAAGCACACATAGTGTGCATAACTTCTATTGGATTAAAACCTTTTTTTAATTCTAATCTTTCATGTTCTATTATATTTTCTTTTAATAAAACATCAATCTTAATCGGAATAGGCATATTATCAACTTTATATTTATTTAATTTAGGTAATATATATACTAAATTATATTTTCAACAATTAGGAATTTCCTAATAGTTGAATCTTTTTCTAATTCTTTTAATCTAAATATATCTTAAATATTCAATCACACAATTTACAAAATAATATTAAATAGTACATTTATTAGATTTTTAATATTCATATTAATTATCATCATCAACTTGGGCCTTAGCTTGG
>CAYXWT010000006.1:0-30063 GCA_964468895.1 uncultured archaeon
TTCGCCAACACCAGATCCACCTCTTGAACAAGAGCGTGGATAAAATATAATACTTTTTTTTTTCTTAAACATAAAAAAATCTCCTTGCAAATGTAAAATCTAAAAACCAAACCTAGTTTATCTTGTCTAAATCTTCTAAAAATAAACTATAACTCTCCCAAGAGTTGTTTTTATATATTAGAAAATCATTTTCTAAAATTATACTAAAAATATTATTTTGCCCTTCTTGTTCTTTGTCTATTAAATATATAGAATATTCTTGATCTTCTATTAATAAACTATTATTTACTTCTCCTATAAACATACCATTTTGTGGTTCTATAGCAATAGCATCTATATTATTAATATCTAAAATTGTATTAATTTTATTTTTAGATAAAATTATAAAACAATGACCACCAACTTTATTTGTTTGTAAATCATAAGCTTTTCCACAAGCAACATATGGATAATTATAATCATTATACTCTATACCTTCTATACCTTTATCATAATACCACTCTTCATCTTCATCAATATAATAATTTTTACTTGTATTACTACTTATTATTGGTTCTATAACTATTCTTTTATCTTTAGTTAAATTAGAAGTAATATATCTAAGTTCTGAAGCAAAAAGAAGAGAAAAGTCTTCACAATCTCCTTTTTTAATATCTAAAAAAGATTGTAAACTTTGAAGTTTATCTTCTTTGTTAGTTATAATTTTGTCTTCTGAGTATTTAAGTTTAAATGTCTTATTGTTTTTTAAATTAATACAAGCTAATTTAATTTTACAAGAAGTACTATTACAAATAATACAATCTTTTAGCGAAACATCCATTCTATGTTTAATATTATCATCTAGATAATCTATATTTGAATTTAATTTAAACCAATCCATAGATTCTCTAATATCTTTTCTAAAATTATTAAGATCTTGGGAAAGATAATTGTAATTATTTAAAATCACATTATAATCACTTGAAAGATTGTTATAATCTAATATAACTTCTTTTTTAGAATTTTGACTAATTTTGTATTCTTCTTTAAGTATATTGTATTCTTTTTCTTTATTATTTAAATTTATTTCTAAAGCTTGTTTTTCAAAATTAGTTTGGTTATAATCTTCTTTAATATTATTATAATTATTTAAAACATCTATATATTGTTGATTTTTTAAATTATATTTTGAATCTAAATCATTATATTTAGAAACAGATTGAATACAAAAAATAGTTAATATTAATATAAGTAAAATTAAAATAACAAATTTATAAGAATGATTTCTTTTTAAGTTCATAAAAAACAATAAGAATTTATTTATTTATTTAATATATATTAAACCAATTATAGCATAATATTTTAGATAATTTAATTATAATATATAACTAAGTAACAATTTATATTATTTTCTAATAAAACAAATTAATTTTATGTAGAATACAAAACAAATATATACTTAAAACTAGAAAACTAATTTTATAATTTAAAAAATAGAAATTTATAAATTTAATATCTTTAAAAAAAAAGATATTAAAATTTATTGTGGATATATAATTTCAAGAGCATAACCTGTAGAATCATTATAACTAACATTTTCAAACTCAGAATTTATAAAACCGTCTTCCCAATACTTTGTTTTATTATAAACAGTACTATCAGGATAAACTTCTTTTGATAATTCTTCACCTAAAACTCCATTCTCATAATAGTATTGATTTGATTGATAATAATTACCATCTTTTTTTTCAAAATAAGTTTTCAAAACTAAATCTCCATCTGTATCAATTGTAGTATCTGAATATCTAAAATCCTCATTATTATTTTGAAAAACTTTTTCTTGGTAAAAATCAGCATCATTTAAAACAAAGTTAAATTGATCATAATTTTGAACAATACTATCAGGATTTGTTTTTTCTGTATAATTATTATAAACTTTGCCATCGTAATACATTTCTCTATTATAATAAGTACTATCTGACCATTCTTCTTTATATATTATAACTTCAGGATTATTATCTTTATCAAATCTTTGATAATTTGAAATTTTCACATTACCTAAATCATCTACAGTGTATATTTCATTAATAGTGGTTATATCATTACTACTGTAAGTTGTAACATATCCATTTCCTTTACCTAAAGGCTGTGCTGGAATCACAACAACATCATAAGTTTCATAGTCTAAATCATTATAGGTTGGGTAATATGATGTATCTTCTACATCTTCTGCAAAAACAATATTTATATTTAAAAGTAATATAAATACAAAAAAGATATTAATTCCTAATATTAATTTTTTATTTAAATTCATATTTTAATCCCTCCAATAAATAATATATTATAAGATTTTTAAAATTGGTTTCGGTGTAATTTTATAACTTGTTTTAGTTAATAATATTAGGTAGCGTTAACTATATAAATATAAGTTTTATAATATATTAAATGAAATTTACATTAAAAACACTAAACAAAAACATATTATTCCAAAAAACCAGAATATTCATCTATAAAACCATAATCTAAATACTTATTATAATATTCATAACCTTTATTAAATTCATTATTAGGAAATTCTACTCTTTTATATTCATACCTATCAAAATTAGATTCAGGTCTTGAATCATATATTTCTATAGAAGTTATAGTACTATCACTATTTACGTTTTCTAAATAGTTTCTAGAATAATCTAACTTTGAATAATTTACTTCTACGTTATAAGTTCCATCTCTATAATCAGTTTCATAATAACTTATAGTGGGGTATCTAGTATCATCAAAAACTTTAAAATCAGTTATTGTACTATCGTTATATACTTTTTGTTCTAAATTATAATTATATTCTTTATTTTTATAAATTGTATGTGGATTATTAGTTCCATCTCCAACATTTCGTAACGTTTCTTGATCTGATGAAGACCAATTAACCATGTCAAACCAACCTAAATCTTGCGCAAATATTACATTTACATATAAACATAATATTAGTAAAATAAATATATAAAAAAAACTTTTTTTAAACTTCATTATAATTTTATTCTACAAAATTTATTTAAATATATTGAATTATTTTTTAGTATATTTATTTAAAGTACCATCTTCATTATATTCTTTATAAAAATTATAATTTCTAGAATTATCTTCTGTAAACTCTACAGTACCCATTTCAATGTAAAGATCTTCATCATTAAAATAATCTATATCTGTATCATCAAAATATTTTCTATTTGAATTAATAGTACTATCAGAATTAACAAACTGGTATTCTACACCTTCTCCAAAATTTTCTATATACTTCTTTTCTAATTGATATTTTTCATCATCAGTTTTCTCTTTATAGAAAATTATCTCTTTATCATTTTCAGTATTAATATGTTTTTTAACATTGTAATCATCATTTTCATAAATTACAAAATTATGAGAGATTTTATTTCCTTTGTAATCAGAACGAATATTATCTTCACAAACAAAACTATCTGGATTTGCATATTCATATACAAGTAATTCTTTTTCACCTTTATCAGTATAATTATATATTTCTTTATGATAATCATTTTTTGTTTTGGTAATAGAATAAGTTTTATCTAAAGTTCTATCATCATTAAATTCAAATGCTCTTATGTTTTCATTATTTTTATATTTTTCATAGTAATAATTATAACTTGGAACAACATCTGTATTATAACTAGTATTATAGCCTACAATTTCAATGAATTCGCCTTTTTTAGGTGTATAAATATTTTGAATAGAATCATCTTTATCATCGTAATTTACATTTTGTGTTAATTGTACTGAACCACGATAATTTTCATATTCAATTTCATCTTGACTATTAAAAAAACTAACATCTAAATCCCTAGCATTATCATAAACAACATCAAATTGAGAATCTCGATAAAAATAGTTTTCAGATTCTGCAAAAACTAAATTTATATTTAATATTAATATAAATATTAAAATAATACTACTTAAAATTGTAAATCTTTTATTTAGATTCATATACATTCACCTTTTTTATTTTTTTACAAAATAAAACTCATAACCACTAATTCGATAATTATACTAGGTTACATTATAAACAATATAAGTTTAATTAGATTTATAAAGATATTGAAAAAATAAGAAAAAAAGAAAATTAAATATATAATAATTATATATTTAAATTATCTTGGTAAATTATACTCAACATTTATTAAACTATTTTCATAGTCAGGATGATTAACTTTAAGATTATAAAGATTATCACTCCCGTCATATTGACTTTCTATATTAATATAAAAGTCAGTATTTGGATTTAAATTTTGAGTGTCAGTACCAACATGACTATAATCTATATTATAGATATTTTCATAGTCATAAATAACTGTTTGATCAGAATCAACAATATTTTGTCTATTAATTAAAAATTCTATACCATCTGAAGAAGTTGAATCTTTTTGAACAGCATTATAAGTTAAACCTTCTTGATTATCATGAAAGGTATAATTAGAATTATGAAAATCAGATTCTTCAAATTCACTCTTTAAACTTCCATCAGGATAATATGTTTTATTAAATTTAGAATAAGGAGAAACATGAGAGTTAGTACCTTCTCTTTCTAAAGTTCCATCAGGATAATAATATTGATATTCAATAAGTGTATCGTCATCAAAATTCTTATATTCTTTTTCTAAAGTACCATCTGGATGATATTCTCTTCCACTTTTTAAACCAGGTGTAAAAATCATATCAGTTACAGATCCATCATCATAAGTATGTTTAAGATGATTTTTATAATCTCCATTAGAATATTCTACATTATCATTTTCAAGTTTACCTAAATAAATATCTTCATTATAAGATTGAATTCTTGTACTGTCAGCATTTGAAGTCACATAGTTAGATTTATACATATAACCATCATCTAAATATTCTTTATCTTCAAATTTATAGTTTCCATTTGGATAATCTACTTCAGATCTATAGTAACCAAGATCTCCATTTTCGTTAAATTCAGTAATTTCAGTTACAGTACTATCATTATATGTACTTTGTAATAATTCATAATCATCTGTTACATCATAATATAATGTGTTTGGAGCTGAATACCCATCACCTGCATGGTAATTTGTTGTACCACTCTCATTTGACCAATCTATTTTATCCCAATATTGTCCATGTATATAATCTGCAGAAACTATACTTATATTTAAAAGTAATATAAATACAAAAAATATACTACTGACAATTGTTAATTTTTTATTTAATGTCATATTTTATTTCCCCTTTAACTTTTTATTTATTTTTTATTTAATTTAAAATATTATTATTTATTTTCTAAATATTTATTTATTTCATAAGATCTATCCCAAAAAAATGTTTTATCAGGATCTTGATTTATTTCTGGTAAATCATTAGATAACAAACTTTCTTTTTTATCAAAATCAACATAATATATTCTATCATTAGAATAAAAAGTATCATTTGGTAAATCACTTGCTCTTTTATAAGAACCTTTATAAACAGCAATATTATCTAAGTCACCATTACTATAAGTTTCTGTATAAAATGTAGAATTCTGATTCTCTGTATTTAAATTATCTAAAATAAATTTATCTCTTTTGTACATTTCATCATTAACATAATAATATTCTTTATTAGTTAATATGGAATTTTGATTATGTATAGAATCTTCCATTTCATATTTACCATCCAAATATCTCTTAGTAAATTCAGATTTACTAGTACCATCAGGATATGCAACTTCATAAATATTTGAAAAAGACTCATCATTATATTCTTCTTCTATATTATATAAAGTACTATCAGAATATACTTCAACAGATGTATTTGAACTTTTCTCAAAAGTACCATCTTGTAAATATTGAGATTTAGTAGAATAACTAGATTCTAACAAAGTATCATTTTCAGGATAGTAAATAATATTTTCATAAGATTTAAAGATAGGACCATTTTCAGTATCATACCATGTTGTAATATAATCTTGATTTCCACAACTTATAGTATCACAGAATGTATCCTCTGCAAAAACTATATTTACATTTAAAAGTAATATAAACACAAAAAATATACTACTTCCTAATATTAATTTTTTATTTAATTTCATATTTATTTCTCCATAAAATTTTAAATCTATACAAATGTAATTATACAATGTTAATTAGTAATATATTTGTGGTTGAGTAAAGTTTATATATCTATTTAATTTAAAATTAAATATAAGTCTTTATATTTACTATTAAAATCTTTTCTAAATTTGTAATTATATTCTATATAATAGTTATAAATACTAAATTATATTATTTAAAAAACAGATCTAAAATCATAAAATTTTAAATTAAATTTTTTTAGCAGAAATTATTAAACTTCTTGCTAAAAACCTTCTTTCTTTTGTAATAAAAGGTGGTATAAAATTTACAAAGCAATGAGAATTAATTTTAAATTTTAAATTTTTTAACATTTTAGATAGTTGCAACCATTTAAAATTATGTAAATGTGGGTTTTCAAATTTAAATTGTAACCAAAAAAGTAATGTTTGAACTGGATTAATATCCCCTCTAATTCTTTCTTGAGGAACAACCAAAACAAGTTTACCATTCTTTTTTAATAAATTAAATAACTTATTTAAAACTAAATCTGGTTTTTTAGTATGTTCTAAAACATGAGAACAAAGTACAATATCTATTTTAGAATTATATTTTTTAAAAAAAGCTTTATTAATAAGTTCAGTTTTAAGATTTTTTTCTTTACAAATTAATAAAGCATCTTTATTAATATCTGCAGAAATAACTTTTGAATGATACTTATCTAATATCATTTCACTAAGATAACCAGTATTACAACCATAATCAACAACAACATCTTTTTTAGAAGAATTAATTAACTCTAAAATCTTATTATGTTCATAAATTCCAAATCTTAAAATTTTTCTATTAAATAAATTAACTGTTTTGTCAGTAATTTGTGCATAAAGTAAATTATATTTGCTTTTACTAGTTTTTTTAGAATTCACATTTCATCAGATTTTATTTTTAACAATAATATCATAGTTTCACAAAATCATTTTTATTGAAAAAGTTTTTAAATTTAATAATAATAATACTTAAAAGAAAACATAACATATAATTAATTAAATTAACAAGTAATTATAAAGTTATTTAAAAAAAGATTATATTTATAATATAATTCTGTAATAATATTTATAGAGATTTGTTATGTTTAAGCTTGTATTTAAAAAAGATGAACTTAAATTCCTATTACCTTTTTATTTATATATTTTTATTAACAGAGCATTTAAACTTATATCTTTGTTTTCTGTATTATATTTTTTAGAAATTGGTTTAGGAATATTACAAATTAGCTTTATAATGTCTATAAACTATGTTGCACAGTTAATATTTGAAATACCAACTGGTGCTATTTCTGATATATTTGGAAGAAAATTTTCTGTACTATTAAGTTTTACTGGGATAAGTATTTGTTTGATTTTGGTTCCTTTCACATCAAATTATTATGTAATATAATTATTATATTTTGGATATGGCTTTTTTAGAACATTTAAATCTGGTTCTAACCAATCTTGGGTAATAGACAATTTAAAATATCATAATAAAGGCAATCTAATTAAAGAATTTTATACTAAAAGACATAGTATAATAAATTTAGGACTTTGTTTAACTGGTATTATAGGATCTATTTTTAGAGCATTATTTGGATTAAAATGTATTTGGTTTATTGGAGCTTTAGGAAATATATTTAGTTTTGTAATTTTATATTTTACTAAAGAATATAAAACAGATAATAAAATTGAAAAAACTAATAAAAACAATATCTTGAATAAGATAAAAGAATCTTTCATATATATTCAAAAAAATAAAATTGTATTTATTTTACTTTTAAGTTCATTTTTATTAAGTGTTTCTACATGTCTTAGAGGCTTTAAATTGGTTTGGGTAATTTTATTTACAGATTTAGGATTAAGTGCGGTTATTATTGGTCTAATAAATAGTGTTTCAGCAATAGGAGGAATATTTTTACCATATACTTCAAAATATTTTTCAAAATTAATAAAATCAGAAAGCAAGTTAATAGCCACTATGTTTTTTATTCAAATACTAGCACTATTTAGTATATTTTTTGTAAATGACTACATTTCAGCAATAATACTATTTTTAATAATTTACATTATAATAGATATTATAAGTCCTATTAGAAATTATTTCTTCCAAAAACAAGTTAATAGTAAAATAAGAGCAACACTTACATCTACAGAAAATATGTTTAAATCTATAGCTTATATTATTGGTGTACCTCTTGCAGCATATTTTATAGAAACAGTAGGAGTCAATTTAACTTTTGTGTTTAGTGGTGTTATACTAATTCCCTTTGTTATATTACTTTATAAATTAAAAAACAATTGATAATATAAATAGTTTTAGGATTATATTTAATATAAATATTTTAAATTATTAAAATAAATTAAAACAATATGATTATATGTTAGGATACGTTTACGCATTTTTATGCTTTATATTTTTTTCTTTTTATGTACTTGCTTCTAAGCATTCATTAAAGAAAATTAATGAATACTTATTAGGATTTTTTTTACAAAGTATGTTTATAATTACTATACCTTTAGTTATCATTTTTGGGATACCATCAATTGGACCTCATTTTGTTTTAGCTTTAATTATTGGTTCTATATTAAATTTTATAGCAACTATTTTCTATCTTAAAGCTATTAAAAATGCAGAAGTATCTAGTACAATTCCATTTATTACACTAACTCCATTGTTTTTATTAATTACTTCTCCTTTTATTGTTGGAGAATATGCTGGGCTTTATGATATGATTGGTATTGTTTTAATAGTTATTGGAACTTATGTACTAGAAATTAAAAAAAATAAAAAAGGATTTCTAAGTCCATTTAAAGAACTAGTTAAAAATAAAAGTGCAATATACATGTTAATTGTAGCTTTTATATATAGTATTACATCAAATATAGATAAAATAGGTGTTCAAAATTCATCACCTTTATTTTGGGTGTTTTCATTAAATTTAATAATGGCTTTATTATTTGCTTGTGTTTTACTTAAAAAATCTAATTTTAATTTAAATTATTTTAAAAAAGATTTAAAAAATATTAAATTTGCAATTCCTGCAGGTATATTTAAGATTTTAACTTGTATTTTTCAAATGCTTGCTTTAAATTTAATATATGTTTCACATGTAATAGCCATAAAAAGAAGTAGTGTTATTTTAACTGTTTTATTAGGAGCAATATTATTTAAAGAAAAAAATCTTAAACAAAGAATATTTGCAACATTAATTATTGTTGCAGGTGTATTAATAATGATTTTAACCTGAATATAATTAATCAATATACATTTCTAAACCGTTTTCAAAATCATAATTAAAAACACATTCGTTTAAATCACTAATAATTATATTCTCACAATTATTATCAATACTAAAATAAGAATTTTTCAAATAATAATATAAATGAAATAAATAGCTTTTAAATTAAAAAAAATAACTATTTAAAAATTTAAATATATCTTAAATTATCTAAAACCAAAATTATTTTATATCATCTATATTTTGTAAAATAACAAAATATTATTATTTTTTGGGCTTTTTAACTTTTGTTTTCTTACTTTTTATTTTTGGTTTTTTTCTTATTTTGTTTGACTTTTGTTTTTTATTTAAGGAAAAGATAATTACTGCTGCAATTATAACTATTATCAATATGATTATTAGAATATTTGCATCAAAACCTGAAGATTTTACACATACACAGTTCTTTGTATCAAGAAGTGTACCTTCTGGACATGAAATATCACATAAAAGTTTTGAACCTCTTTCACCACCTTGGTTCAAGTCCTTTTCTTGTAAATCACTATCATTAACATCTTTTGAAGTTAAATTTTGGTCATCATCTACACTAACATTTGCATCTTCACATACACAAGTATCTTCATTTAAAGTATAACCATCATCACAAACCAATTCACATACTTCTTCAGCTACTATTTCTTCACATGTGCAAGTGTCTCCATTTAAAGTGTAACCATCATCACAAACCAACTCACATACTTCTTCAGCTACTATTTCTTCACATGTGCAAGTGTCTTCATTTAAAGTGTAACCATCGTCACAAACCAACTCACATACTTCTTCAGCTACTATTTCTTCACAAGCACAAGTATCTATATTTAAATCATAACCTGTATTACAATCTAAAGAACAAACACAAACATTATCTACACAAGAAAAGTTTTCATCACAATCACTATCAATTAAACAACTTGCTGGCTCTCCAGATATTGCAAATTCAGAAAAAGAAGTTGTTTTTGCAGAATATAAATTTGTTTCTGAATTTTCTAAAGTAGTATCTAATAATTCATAAGTACTACCATTATAGTGATATAAATTTATATTTTGAGAAGGAATACTATTAATAGTCATCCACGCTTCAGGAACTGTAAAATAAATAGAAGCATCTACAAAACTATTATTATAATTTAATGGTAAATCAATATCATAACAAGAATATATTTCTTTATTATTTATAGTAGAAGAACATGTTTTTGGAGTAACTGGATAAGAATTAAAAGTATAATCTACAATTCCATTATTTATTTTCATTTCATAAATATTTTCTGGAAATTCTAGTCCTAAAGAAATATCAAATTCATTATTTTGAATAGTTTCTAAATTTATTTGACCACTTGTTTGTACATATCTGTCTTTAGAAACAATATAATCATAATTATGAAAAACTTCCATATCTCCAAAACCTAAGTTATATATACTTTTTTGATAAATAAGTTTAACTAAACCAGTAGTTTCTAATGGTATAAAATCTATTTGAATATTATTATCAGGATCTGTTAAATCTATAGATATTAATTCTATTTTATCAGGAACTATTGCTTGGTTTCCTTCATCATAAAAATTTAAGCTAGTATTATATTTTTCTATAATTCTTCCTTCATTATCTGCTGACAAATACATTTTTTCATTAGATATTAAACTATCAATAAGATCTACAAAAGAATTATCAGCATTAACTTGTTTTGAAGAACAATTAGATAAATCTGAATTAGATAAAATTAAATTAGAATCATGAACTTCATAACAAATATCTACTAAAAAGTCAGAACTAAAATTACTAATATTAGCTTGTGTACTACCATTTATATAAAATGGAAGTAATTCTTCAGAACCTTCATATGTTGTATTATTAATATTAAGAATACTACTAGTTGTAGCATACAAACCCATAGAACCTTCTGGTAATGTATAAAATTTATAATCATTTATACTAAGATCAGAACCAACTAACCAAACACCTGTGATATTACTACCATTTGTTAAATGACTAATATCTAAAATATCTAAAAATTAAACATCTGAATCAGAAGATATTTCTACACCCATGTTTACACTAGAAGTACACATTAATGTAGTAATACTAACAGGTCCAGTAAAATTAACTTCAGAAGAACTAATTTTTATAGACTTAATCTTAGGTGACATAATAATACCTATATTTAAATCTGAATTAAAATTAACATTTGAATTTTGTTCTATATAAATACCATGTACTAAAGAATTATTACTTAACAAAGACCATATTTTTAAACCGGAATTTATTTCTAAATCAGAATCATTTACATATAAACCAGATGTAAATCCTTCAAATTTTGTACTAGCACCAGATATATTTCTTATTTCAAAACTATCTGTATTAATTGTTGCAGAAGATTGACTAAATCCAACACCTTTAACATCATAATTAGTATTAGTTGATTCTACACCATCTATTAAAATATTTCCTTTAAATTCTAAATTATTACTACCATACACATAAATACCTGTAGCATAACTATTATTGGACATAGATAACTCTATATTTTCTATAACAACATCATCAGACAGATTAACTCCTATTCCATAATTTTTTGTAGAATTTAAAACTAAATTTTTTAAATAAATATCTTCTGTATTATGCATATTTACAACTGAACTATTAGAAATACCATTTATAGTTACTTCTCCTTCAGCTTCTCCTTCTAATATTAAAGAAGAATTAGAAATACCTAAACTTACATCTTCATTGTAAGTACCATCACAGATAAATATTCTTGCACAACTAGGATGTGCTAAAATAGCATTGTTTATAGTAGAATAATTATATCCAGGACAACCAGTACTACCATTATCATTTACATAATAAGTATCAATAATAGTTTCACAAGTTGCAGAAACTACTGGTAAAATAAAGAAAGAAAGCATTATCAAAATTAACAAATATTTTTTAAACATACCAACATCAGCCTCAAAAAAGTTTTTTATTTTTTAAATATAATAAATATAAACCTTAAAAAAATAAAGATCTACAAAACAACAATATATATTAGAGTTATGTTTAAAAAGGTTTGTAAATAATAAAATTGTAAGTTATATAATTATATAAAAAGCGTAAACAATTATATTAATATTTATTTCTAAAGAAGTAGTGGTCAAAGTAAATCATCTAAAAAAGAATTTTATTTAGAAAATATTTAAATTTATCTTAAAACTATTATTCTAATAATTTCTTTCTACTTTCTATTTTTTTCATATCTTTATTTAGATTTTTTATTTGTATTATTTTCTCTCTTTTATCCATCGGAGGATTTAATTTTGCAGATTTTTCAAAAGTTTTACTTTTTTCTTTAATTTCAGAAGGTAAACTCTCACAATTTATTAAAATATTTAAAGTTTCATTATTTAAATAATTATCAATATCTACTCTTCTTTTAGCAGAATGTGCAAACTTACCAATTACATCACAGATTTGATCTCTATCTTGTGGGCTTAGTTTCTCTGCAAATTCATAATCTTCTATTTTCTTTAAAGATAAAATTATAGATTCTAATGAATCAGGAGTTATAATAAAAACTTTATAACTTCCAATTTGTACTACTAATTCTTTTAACTTATCTTGTAATACTTTAATAGTATCAAATGGAACAACTAAATAAGCTATTTTTTTAACATTATCTTGATTAATATATTTTTTTAATCTTTCAGCTTGATCTTTAATATATTTAGGAAAATTATTTAATTTTTCAATATTTCCAGGTGATTTAGCATCAAAAACTATATATTGATCAGCAATCTTAATTGTATTATCTGGTTTTTTATCAAAAGGAACTTTTTCTTTACTAAAATAATCAATAGCATTTCTTTTACAAATATTGATTATAATTTGTTCTACATTTTGTTCATGTTCTTTCCAAGTATTCACCATATTTTGATATTTTTGTTCAATTTCTAGTTTTTCTTTGTTTTTAATATTTTGAATTTCTTCTTTATACCAATTAATACTACTACTTAATTCTTGACTTTTTTGTTCATAATTACTTTTATATCTTTCAAGTTCATTACTATATTGTTTATTTGTATGTATAAGTTCTTTATTTTCTTGTTCAATTTTTATATTCTTATTATTAGTTTTATTATAATTCTCAGTAATATGATTTACATCTAGACTTAATTTTTCTGAATTTCTAAATATTTCTTCTTTTCTTTTTATTTCCTTTTCCAAATTATTTTCTAAGTTTTCTAGTTCAACTCTACTTTTACCAATTAAATAAGTAATTTTAGACCAAGAAAATAATCTTTCCCACCAATTAATAACTTCTAATTTACCTAGTAATTTTTCAAAATCTTTTTTTGCATTCATAAATCTTCACTTAATATAAATCTTAGATATATAATTTTATAAAACTCTATGTCTTTTATAGTTTTTAGGTTTAACTTTAGGACTTTTAATAACTTTTAATTTTGGTTTAAATATTTTTTCACGTATTTTTTTTGCAACTTCAATTGCTTTCTTAACTCTAATTTTATTAGTATTTAAATAACCATTTTTATTAAAATAACGATCTCTTATAGTTCCAAAAAAAGACATTGCTTGATTATATTTCTTCAAATTATTATTTAATCTTTTAGATAAATTCTCATATTGAGATTTGTCCATTGCTTTTCTTTTATAATCAAAATCTAATCTCTCTAAATCTCTTTTAATACTTTGAATTTGTGATTTTAGATGATTAATATTAGCTTTATTACAACTATCATATACAATATAAATATTAGGACTAATGATATGTGCTGCAGCAATTAAAGGATAAAGTAATTGAGAATACCACTCTTTAGGGTATTTAAAGGATTTATCTTTATTTTTTACACCTTGTATAAAATTCACATCTATAATTAAGTTATTAGCAAATGAGATTTCTTTAAATTTTGGAAGCATTATACCAACTTCTTTATTGTTATATGATAAAGAAACAATCATTGCATCCTCTTTAAAACTATGGATAGTATATCCATCATTAAAAGTATGTGCAAATTTAAAACCAATTTTAAAACCTTTAGATAATTCTATATTTTGCATTAATTTATATAGTCTATTATTATGTTCCACAATATCTAATATGTCTGACATATAAATCTATCAAAATTATTTTAAAAATTCTTTTAACTTTCTCTCCAACACCATAGTTGCTTCAATATCACTAAGTGCATCGTGAGCATCTATTTTTATATCAAAATGCCTTGCAAGAGTTTCTAATTTATTATTTTCTAGCCCAGTTAATTTTTGATTGTATTCAAGCCATCTTACTATTGCTAATGGATCTATTAATTTATAATTAAAATAAGAACCATAATATTTATGATTATGTTTTTTAAAAAAGTTTTGAAGAAAATCACAATCAAATTTACCATTATAAGCACCAATACTAAATTTATCAGATCTGTCAAATTTATCTATATATTTATCTAAAAATTTAATAAATTCAAGAAATACAAACTTAGATTCTGGAAATAATTTTAATTGTTCTATAGTAAACCCAGTTACTTGAAGAGCCTCTGGATTTATATTATTAAAATCATTAGGTCTTACTTTCCATTCTTTTCTTTCTTTAACTATTCCATCTACTTCAATAATACAAGCTAACTGTATTATTTCATTAATACTAGAATCTAAACCAGTAGTTTCCACATCAAACCAAAATATTTTATTCATAATCTCTCCAAATTACAATTTTTGTTTTAGAAGCATATTAAAAATTTATTTCAACAATTTATTTTCAATTTTATTACCATTACAGTTTGATTATTACTGTATTAAACAACATAAATACTATACATTTAATATTAATTCTTTTATTTTATTTATAGACAAAGGTTTTATAATATCTATTTTATTTTGAGTTATGTAGTAGATTTTACACATGATATTTGCCTTAGGATAATTACCTTTTAAACAATGATAATAAACAGATAATTGTTTAATATACTCATTATGATTAATTTTACTAGTATCTGTTTTATAATCCACTATTTGATAAATATTACTTCCAAAGTCACAAATTAAATCTATGTTACCTCTTATTAAATTATCATTTATAGGAATTGTACAATCCACTTCTGTTAAAAAATTTGCATTTAAGTTAGTAATAAATTTTCTCAAATTATTTACTTCAGGAGTTTTATAATCATCTACTTCTATTCCTAAAGCTATTTTTTGAGCACATTCATGTATATAATTTCCAAATTTTATACCCTTACCAATTGTTTTTTCATCATTAGTATAATTCATAATATCATGAACAGAAAGAACTAGACCTCTCTTATGATATTTAGAAATATGTATATCTACACTATTAGTAATTTTATTTTCTTTAGTATAATTTAAATTAAATTGTTCCAAATATTCTTCTGAATTTTTAGTTTTTTCTAAAAGTTCACTATAAAATAAAGAGGGATTATAAGAACTTAAAAACAAATATTGTTTAGCTCTAGTAATAGCAACATAATATAGTCTTCTTTCTTCATCATAATCAGGTTTATTTATAATATTTACAAAATCACTACTTGGATTATAATAATCAGAATAATAATTATTACTTAAACAAACTTTTTTATTTAATCTAAGTCCTGTTAAATCATTATAATTTATAATATTTTTATCACTATTAGAAGAAGGAAATTGCTTTTTATTTATATTAGAGATAAATACAACTGGATATTCAAGTCCTTTTGAACCATGTATTGTTTGTATATTTATAGAATTGTTATATTCTACATTTTCTAACACATAAGTTCCATTGTTTTTTATATTTTCTTCTATAAAATAAACAAGATCAGAAACACTCATTAAATTATTATTAAACAAATCAGAAATTATAGTAATAATCTTATTTGAATATTTATTTTTAAGATTATTAAATTT
Organism: uncultured archaeon; assembly: GCA_964468895.1. Classification (GTDB taxonomy): domain Archaea; phylum Iainarchaeota; class Iainarchaeia; order Iainarchaeales; family CSSED10-239; genus CSSED10-239. The sequence goes on from CAYXWT010000006.1 coordinate 16,274, forward strand.
AAATACATTATTTACAATTTTAGTTATAGTTTTTAAAGTTTTTATTTTATAAACAAAATTTATAATTTCAATAGGATAAACTCTATTTTCTAGTTTTGTACTTAATAGACTTTTTTTAAATTTAAAAGGATAATTGTTATAATCAAGAATAGTACTCCACGATTCTTTGTTATGTATATTTGAAATTAATTTTAAATATGCCAAAAGAATAATACCACATTCTTTATTAAATAAATTAATACCTCCTTCATAACTGGCAGGAATATTTAGTTTAGAAGCTTCTTTTTGAAAATCTTGTGCAAATTTTCTATCTCTACAAAGAACAACTACATCACTATAATTAATATTTCTATATTTTGTATGCTCATTAATATCTACATCTTTAATTTTATAATTATCATCTTTATTATTAATTATTTTTAAGATATTATGTAAAATTAAATTAAATTCATTATCTCTAGAATTTGTTCTTAAAAATTTAATTTCAGAATAATCATTAAGTTCAAAATTAGCTTTTAATTGTACAATATTGTTTTCTAATTCAGTATAATTAAGTTCTTCATCTTTACTTGCTTTTACTAAAAGAGAATTTTTAGAAAAATCTAATATTTTTTGAGAACTTCTAAAATTAAGATCAAATTCCTTCTTTTCTACATTTACTTTAAAACCAATTCTAATTTCATCTTTATTTAATATTTCTTTATAATATTTTATTTTTTCTTCAAATTCAAGTATATTATTAATAGTTGCATTTCTAAATCCATAGATACCTTGTTTCCAATCACCAACAACTAACAAATTATTATTTTTCATCAAAAGAAGAGTCAACATAAATTGTAATTCATTAGTATCTTGAAATTCATCTATCATCACATATTCAAAACTATTATTATTTCTTATTTCCTTATTATAATACAATAAAATTAAACTAAACATAGAAAGAAAACCAAAAGTTAATTTATTTTCTTTTACTGAATTTTCAATATATTGAATATAAATATCATGTATAAAATTAATAAGTAAAGTTCGATCTTCTAAATAATAAATTTGTTTTGCATCTTCAACATCAACTTGTTTTTCACTTTTCCAAGTCTCCAAATTAAAAATATTTTTATAATAATTATGATTTTTAGAATTTAATTTTTTTAAAAATTTAGATTGAACTATTTTGTTTTTATTATTTTTGTTTTTATTTAAAAAATTAAATTCTCCAATAAATAAATCTAAATTACCAACAAGTTTATTTTTGCCATCTAAAAACCAATCATTTTTAGTTGGAAATATACCTCTAGATTGTAATTTAAATATTAGTTTTAAAAGATCTTCATAGTTATTATTAATTACATCAAATATTTCTTTATATTTTAGATAATTTTGTTTCTGAAAAGAATAATATGTTTTTTTAAAAAATTTATTATTTAAGATAATATTATCCATTAATTTAAAATTCGAAGATAACTTTAAATTCAACCCCAAATAACTAGGAGTATCTTCTCCAAAAAGAGAAAGTAATTTATTACAAAAAGAATCAAAAGTAGAGATATTTGTATTCAATAAATTAATATCCGGTTTAGTTTTTATAATTTCACATATTATTTTATCTTTCATATTACTTGCAGCATTATTTGTAAAAGTTAAAAGTAATATATTTTCTATATTTATACTTGGTTGGTTTAATATATTCACAAATCTATTTGTTATACAATATGTCTTTCCAGTTCCTGCACCAGCATCTACAACATACATCCCATCAATAGTGTTAGTAATATAATCTTGTTTTTCATTTTTCATTCTAACACCCTCTTTAAACAAATAGTATTATATTGACAATCCTTACAAACATTATCTTTAAGTGGTTTATATTCAAAACTATTTTCTAAATAATTGTTTATTAATTTATATTGTTCTTTTAGAAATTTAATAAAATTATCTAAATCTTCTTTAAAAAAAAGAACTTTTGAACAATTCTTATAAGAGCAAAATCTAATTTTATAAATTTGATTAGGGATATTAAGTATAAGCTTTTTTGATTTTGTAAATTCACCTATATATTTACATAAATCATCATACCACTTTAATTTTTGATAATCTTTTAAATTATAATTTAAAATATTAATTTCTAAGTCATGATTATTAAGATAATTTAAAAGATTAGACTCTCCAATTTTATTAATTAAATTAATTCTTTCTTGAGATGTTTTCAATATCTCAATAAATTCATTTGTTTTTATAAATTCTGAATAATATAAATCCACATATTTTACTTTTATAATATTACTATCATATAATTGATTACCTTTTTCATCTATTTCTTCTAATTCTTTAAAGTCAACTATATTTTTTTTAATAATAGTATTTTTGTTACTAAAAGGAAAATAATAATGAAATTCAATATTTTTATTTTTATTAAATTCAAGAGAATTTAAATTAAGAATGTACAATAATGCTTGAAAATCTATATTTACTGCATTACCATTATTTTCATAAGTATTAGCATTATCAATATTAACACCATTTTGATAATCAGATTTATTTTCATTCTTACTACTACTAACTACTAATTCTTTATTTGAATTTTTAAAAATGCTAGTTGTACTTTTTTTCAATTTAGAACTTTTATAATCTATTATTAGATTATTATTTACTATTAAGTCAATAACACCTTTTATACTAAAAGTTTTATTTTCAAAATAAAATTCATTATTATTGGATTTTAATTTTACATTTAGTTTTTTCGCAAATATATTACACGTTTTATTTTTTACAGGCTTTTCTAAACTATTTTCTAAATTATGTACAATAATATTAAGATTATTTAAAAAAGCAATACAATTCAATAGTGCAATTTTAAAATTGGTTCTTTCTAATTCATAATCTATTTCATTTATAAAAAAACTAAAATCTTGCATAATAATATCTAAAAAATAATCAATTCCTTTTTGTAAAACAAGTTCTTTATTTTCTATATAAAATTCACAAAAATAATGTAAAAGAGTTCCTTTTCTTAAATAAATATTATCTTCTTGATCTAATAATTTATAAAAATCTAACTTTTTAGGACAAAGAACAAAGTTATTTAAAGTTGTTTTTGAAAAAACAAATTCACACTTTTTTTCTAAAATATCATCATCAACAACATTATTCTTAATTAAACTGATGTCTTTATTTTCTTTATCTTTAATATTTGAAATTATTTTTTTAGTATTAAATATAGAATCATTAAAAGAAATAATAGATTTATTAAAAATCTTTAAAAAATAAAAACAAGGGTTTGTTTTTTGACCATTTAAATATTCAGTTACAAAATAGTAATTATATTCTCCTTGTTGAACTAATATTTTAAATTTATCTTGAGCTTTTTGATCTTGTATTTTACTATCTTTATAAGATTTACTTTTAATATTACTAATCCAATTATTATCTAAACCAACATAGAAACAAACAGGTTTATCAACATACATTGAATTTTTACAATCTACAATTAATACACCTTTTTTGGTTTTTTCTAAAACTAAATCTAAATTAATAATACCATATTTAAGATCTTTTAAGTTATTTAAATTTATATAGTTATTAAATATATGTAAATTATATAACACATCTTTAAATTGAAAAGGTAGTAATAATTTGTTATTTTCAAAGAAATAATAGAGCTTATTATAAGTAATATTTTCTTTTTTTAGATTTAATAAAATATCATATAAATCATCTAAAATTTGATTTTGGTTAATTTTATTAATATATTGTTTTAAATAATAATTATAATATTTATTATTTATTTCTATATTTAATAAATTTAAAAAAAAGGCAACATCTTTTATTTTCAAATCATCTGTATTATAACTTAATTCTATCAAATTAATAAAATCTCTAATAATTATATTTTCATATAAATAAGATTTTATATTTAAATCTATTTCTTTATTATCTAATTTAGATTTTATTATAGGCAAGATTTCAGAATTAGTATTAAGAATTATTGCAACATCATTTTGATTATCTTTAGTTATCAAATTTATTAAATTATCAACAAGTTCTTTATTATTATCAAAATTAAAAAAAGAATTAAATTCAGTAATAAATTTATCTTCTTTAAATATACTAATTACATCATAATTATAATTTAAAGGTAATATATTTTTATCAAGTTCAGTAAAGAAATCAACTCCAATTATTGCTAATTTTTTATTTGGAAATATTTCTTGAAAATTAAACTTTTCTATAGCAAATTCACAAGTATTTAAATTCTTATAAATATTAAAAACAGTTAATTCATCTTTATTTAAAAAACTTGGAATTTGATTTATTGATCCTTTATTTTTATAAATGTCAATTATTTTTAAATAGGTGTTATGTATAAATCCTAAATCAATATTATTTAATTTTAAATTTTTAGTATTATTAATTAAATTATAAATTCTTATAATAACTTCAGTAGTATCTAAGACTTTATTATTTAGAAATAAAATTGAATTTTTAGATGCAATTTCTTTAGGAGTATAAGCAAATCCTCCAACAATTGGTTTATTTATAGATTTATTTAAAGCAGTTACTAATGCTGGATCTATACTTATAACTAAATCATAATCTTTTACTTCATTATATAATTCAGATATAGATTTTATTTTATTTAACATCTATTAAAATTAGAACAAAAATAAATAAAAATACATCTAAAATAAAATATCTAAAGAATATGAAAATACTTTAAAATAAATTAATTATAACTTATAGATTAATTAAATAATAAAATTAATTTTTATAGATATTAATTTTGTTATTTAGAAAATTAATCTAATTCATTAGTAGCAACACCAATATTTAGCCATCTTAAATTAAAAGTATCTTTACTTTTATTACCTGCAATATCATTTATAGCTAATTGAATTATATAATCTCCAGGTTTACTTGCTGAAATTCTAACTTTCAATAAAGAATTATTTTCAAAAGCTATTTCTTCTAAATTATCAGAAGTAATATTTTCCCACAAATAAACAAAACCATTAGATGTTGCTGATTTGATTATAGTTCTATTAGTATCAATATCATCACCCACATCTACTGTTAGATTTAATATATCTATATCAAATTGATTTTTAAAAATTGTTTCTACAATACTATTTCCAAAGATATTTTCTCCAGAATCAATCAGTGTATCAATATCATTTACTTCTTTACTATTATCAACAAAAGTAAATGTCTCACATCAACTATTATTAATTATACTTCAACAGAATTCCAAAATCCACCATTAATAAAAATATTAAATTTATTTTTTTATTTTTAAAAAACAATTTTTAACACTATCCTAAATTTATTTTAACAAAATTTTATATTTTTAAATCTAAATTAATTAAATCTTTTTTAAGTTTATTAGAATCACCAGTGAAATGAATTGCATTAAGACCTAATATTTTACAAGGAATAATATCATTATTTAGATTATCTCCAATCATTAATGCTTCTTCTGGTTTAACGTTTGCTTTTTCAAGCATTTTTAGAAAAATATTTAAATCAGGTTTTAATAAACCTACTTGAAATGACAAAATTTCATAATCTATATAATCAAAAATAGAAGTTTCTTTTTTCATAATTTCAGCAGAATAATATGTACAATTAGAAATTAATCCTAATTTATAATTCTGAGATAACTTTTTTAATAAAGGTATTACATAATCATAAGTTAAAAATTTAGAATCTTTAGATTTTCTTAATTCAAACCACCTTTTGGCAATTTCTTTAGGTTTATCTAATTGTGATTGCCTAGCTAATTCTTCATAAGCTTCTAATTTGCTATTCCATTTTTTAGTTTGAATTACTGTAGTAGATATTTTTGAAAATTCAGACAAACTTATTTTTTGAGGACACATACTATACATTAATTCTCTTGTATTTGTACTCTGTTTTTTATATATAAGTGTATACCACAAATCAAAAATTATTAATTTAATCATATTTAAAATAATTTTAATTATTTATCATATTACAAATATAACCATCACCAGTTATAGTACTAGAACCTAAACTATAACTTTCAGAAGTATGCCAAGAACCACTATTTTTAAAACTAATAAAATTATTTCTTAATTTACTAATATCATGATAATAACATTTTCTAGAATTATTTGCTTCTTCTATAGATTTATTCATAAGTTCAAGAGATTCTAAAACTCTTTCTTCATTAGTATCTCCAGATTCTAATCTTGCACTCATTTGTTCTTCTGTCAAATAATAATAAGCACTTAAAATATCTGTTAAAATAACACAATTATTATTACTATCTAAACCTTCAGTAGAATAAGTAGTTGAAGAATAAACAGATATATTCAAATCAAACAAATTAAATTCTTGATCTATTATAAATAAAAATTTAGACTTAGAACAACTCTCTAAAGTACTTACATAACAATCTATGTCCTCACAAATAATAAATTCATTATTATCTACAACATCATTAGTAGAATCATTAGCATCATTAACATTATAACCTAAATTTTGATTAATAAGGTCAGCAATACTAGTATTATCGTCAAAATAACTTGAATGTAAACTTCCTACAGGTACTCTTGAATCATTATCAACATTAGAATTACTATCAATTATAAATTCTTCTATAAAACCATTCAAAGTAAAAACTAAATAGATTCCTATACCTAAAACAACAAATAATACAATTAATAAATATAAAGTTTTATGTTCACTTTTATCTTCTTTATATTCTAGAATTTTAGGAATTATTTTTTCATTTTTAGATTTTTTTTTAGTAGTAGATAATTTTTTCTTAGAAATAGAAATTTTATTTTTAGGCTGCTTTTTAAAAGTATTATCCTTATAACTGTTATCAATACTCAAAGGTATTTCATCTAAGTCTTTCAACTCTCCAAATTCCAAATCGTCTTCAGATTTTTTAAATAAATCTTTTTTTAATTTGTCTAAAATTTCATCTTTTTTATTAACCATACAATATCAACATAACAATATTACAAACCACATAAAAGTTAATAATATTTTTATAAAAAAGAATTTATAAATAGATTGTAAAACTAAATTTTAAAGAAAATCATAAAATTTAATTAAAGTTATTTATTAGCACTAGAAATAATTAATTTATCATCATTTAGACGGTCTAAATATTTGATTTTTTTTTTAACAAAAGTACCAATAAGCTCTACACACTCACTATCTTTAATGTAATATTCTTTTACTCTGATAGTACTTAATTTTAAAACTTGAAAAGAACTAAAATTAGTTAATTTTAATGTTGAATTTTTAGAAGAAATAGATTTTAAAGTATAATCCATATTACAACCTAAATTATAATATTGTTCTTTAGTAATTTCTATTACATTATAATTGCAGAATTTAGATTTAGATTTTATAAATTCATTAAAATTTAAAAAAGAAAAATCATTTTGAGTTTTTATATCTTTTGATTTTTTTGGATCCTTTAAAACAATTAAGTAATAAGCTTTAGGTTCTAAATAAAAATCTGAAAAATCTTTGTTTAAAATCTTAATAGTTCCAGAACCATCAGATATACTTAAATCATTATGTTTTTGAAATACACCAATCTTATGAAAGTCATATCTCATAACATTCTGTAATAAAAAAATACAAGATGCCAAATCTTTAGCATATCCAAAAGATTCTAAATCATAAAAATAAGCAACACATTTTTTATTAGAAAGAACAGTTTTAATTTCTTTAGTACTTTTTAAATCACCCTTAATTTTACATAATTGGTTTTTAAAAACAAGATCTTTTATGTTTTCTACTTTAAAATTTTCTAATTTTGAAGATTTACTTAAAAAATATAATACAAAAACACCAATTATAATAATAACTAATACAATTATTAATCCAATCATAATTTACTTAAATAGGGATATATTTAAAAAATTAATGTGATCTATTAATAATATATCAATTTAAAAAAAAAAATCCTACGGAGATGATCTTAATGACAGAAATATTCACTGCTTGTGACCAAAGAGTTTGTAATTGTCCAGAAGTTGTATACAAAGGGAAATTTATATACATCATAGATGATTATGGAAATATGGCTAAATTCTATGACATTGTATTTAATCAAATTGTAAAAGCAACATCTTTAGAAGGTGATGAAGAATATATTACTTTACAAGATGATTATGAAAATGAAGTATGTATGCTTAAAGAACAATGGAAAAAAATAGTTTCAAATCATAACTCTAAAGAAGGTAAATTATAATATTAATAATTTAACTTTATTTTCTTTATAATTTACATTATCATTTAATAGTAACAAAAGAATATTCTCTACAACCATCTATATTAAGTTTTATATCTAGTGGTTTAGTTAGATTTTTATATCTATAACTATTAGAAAGTAAACTGGTATTTAAATTAGAGTTTTTATTTTCAAAAATTAGAGGTGTTTTATCAGTGATTTCAATACCTTTAGAATCTGCTATGTTAATTACTAAAGTTGCAGTTTCATTTTCAAAATCTGTATTTAAACTTAAAATAAGACCTTTTTTAGAATCATAAGAACTAGATTTTACAGTCACACTCATACAACTAAGAGTTTTTCTTCTTCTTACATTATTAGATACAGATGGAAGCCCATCTTTTTTATCTCCTAATAAAAAGTTAAATATATCTGTTAATTTTTTGTTGAATGCAGAATCTTCTCCACCAGATTCTAATGAAGAATTTGAAAAATTCATAAACATAAAATATAGTATACCACCTATAAGAACTACAAATATAAATATTGCAAAAGTAGTCATTATACTTCCTTTTTGGGTTAATAAAAAATATTTTTTTATTGAAAACATAAAATATCAATTTATTTTAAAGTAAAATATTAAAAAAATGTAATTTTACATTTATAATATTCTAATATATATTTACTAAAATCTTTTTATATAAAGATTGTTTTAATACTTTAATATAATAAATTTAAAAAAAAATCGAAATATATAAAAATAAATGTATATATTAATATTTTTGAACAATTAAAAATTAAATATAAACTTTTTGTTAAATTATGATGATTTATGAATAAACTACAATCAATTGGATTTATATTAGATGGAAATAGAACCTATGGTAAAAAAAACAATCTGAAATATTCTGTTGCTTATCAAAAAGGAGCTGATAAAGCTATACAAACAATAAATCATATTTATAATAATTATAAAGAAATTAAACAAATTCAATTATATGCTTTATCTAAAGAAAATATTGAAAATAGAAGTAAATTTGAACTAAAAGAATTATATAATTTATTTTTAAATAATTTTGATATTATAAATAATTTTAAAAATAAAGATGTTAATTTTAAGTTTATTGGAAAATTAGATTATTTTTCTAAAACTATTAAAAATTATATTTTTAAAATACAAAATAAAAATAAAAATGCTAGATTAACTGTTTACTTATGTATAGGTTATGGTGGAAGAAAAGAAATAGTTGATGCAGTAAATTTAATTATTAGTAAAAAAATTAAAAAAGTAAATGAATCTAATTTTAGAAATTATTTATATGATTCAAAATTAATTGATCCAGATATAATTGTAAGAACTTCTAATAAAAAAAGATTATCTGGATTTTTATTATATTATTCAGCTTATTCAGAACTTGTTTTTCTTAAAAAATTATGGCCAGAAATAACTACTAAAGATATAGATAAAATAATAAGCAATTATAAACTAATAAATAGAAATTTTGGAAAATAAATTTTTATTTAATAGATCTTTTTGTTAAATAAAGTAAATCATCATATGCTTTTTGTTTAGTAATTCTAGCAGTAGATCTTTCAAATAATTCATCAGTGTATATACCTGGTGGACCTACAGCTTTTATTTTTTTATTATAGATTCTAGATAATATTTCTTTATTTTTTAAAAGAGTATTTTCTTCATCAATAATAAACTTAGGAAGTTCAATTACTAATATACCACTTCCAATTTGAAATAAAGAATCTGTACCTGAACCAGCAGTTACAAATTTTGCTTTTTTACCTAATTTTATAGCAGCTTCAAATTTATAAACCATATCATAAGAAGTTTGATCTAATTTTCTAGAAAACCTTCTAAAAAACCAATCTAGACCTAAATATTTAAATATTTCATTAAATTCTAAAAAATCTAATAATTCTCTAAGTTTTCTTAAAAAGAAAGAATCATACATATAATAAGATAAATATCCAATCATACCATTATAAATTTCAACACCAATTTTATTTTTAGATATAAATTTTTCAAGTTTATTTAAACCCATTAAATAAGTAGAAGATTTTGATATTAATCCAAAAGGATGTGCAATAGAAACTAAAAACTGCCTTTTTTTACAAAAGTCACAGATTCTTTTTAGTGAAACTTTTTCTTCAAAAAAAATGTTATAATCATAAAGATCTACATTTGGAGCATAAACAATTACTTCACCATATTCAGTATTAACTGCAAGTCCTGGTATTAATATTTTATTTTTAGGTTTATATTTTAATAATTCTAAATAAGTACTTTTTGGGTCTTTATTAACATTCATAGTTATAGCTGTACCTAAAAGTTCTCTTTTAAGAACTGCTTGCCAATATTTTTTTGCATCTTTTTTTTTTCTTAAAGATGTATTTAAGTCTAAATTATATAAACTCATAAACCAATCCTTGCATCAACTATGTACACATCTTTTTCATTAATAATAACAGGGTTTAGATCTAAATCTTTTATATCTTTTTCAATACTTAATTTTGAAATTTTTAAAATTAAATTTTTTAAAGAATCTAAATTATATTTTTTACCTCTAGCTCCTTTTAGTATACTATAAATATTAGTAGACTTTATTAATTTTATTGTATCTTTTTTAGTTAATGGTAACAATTTAAGTTTAGCATCATTTACTTGTTCAGTGAATATACCACCAGTTCCAAAAAGTATTGTTTTTCCAAATTGTTTATCATCATTAATTCCAATAATTAATTCAACACCTTCTACTTGATTTTGCAAAATTATTTTTCCAGAAATTTTATTTTTTTTAAGTATATTTTTTAAATATCTAAATGAACTTAATAATTTAGAAAAAGTAAATATATCTGTAATAACTGCTTTTTCATCACTTTTATGTAATATAGAAGAACTCAATTTTAAACAATAAGGAAAATTCTTATGTTTTTTTAATTCAGAAATTGAATTGATTTCATTTATTTTTAAACAATTAATATTATTTTCTTTAAGAAAGTTAATAGATTCTTCAAAATTTAAATATTTCACATCATTCACATTATTTTTTATTTAATAATATATATTAATACATATTATTTATTAAATATATATAAAAACAAACATTTATAATAAATATCACTCATATATATATTTATACAAAACAACATATTTATATATTTCTAATTCCTATTTATTTAGAATATTATTTTAGATATTAAAAATAAATTATATTTTTTATATTGGCAACTAATAAATAATAATAGACATTATGAGATTATATTAATAAATTAGTTTATTTAAAAAAAACTAATTTTTTATTTTTTAAAAATACAAAAAAAAGGTGAAAACAAATGAAATTACATTGTTTAGGCGCTAGCCAAGAAGTTGGAAGAAGTGCCTTTCTATTAAAGGATAAAGATAATATCCTTTTTGATTATGGATTAAAATTAAATCCAAGGACTAAAATGATTGAAGATCAAGATGCAGGAGATACTGCAGAGCTACCTCTAAAAGTTAATGAGTATTTAGATGGTGTCATTTTAAGTCATGCACATCTTGATCATTCAGGAGCAATACCTTATTTATACAAAACAGGTAATTGTCCCCTATTCGTAACACCTGCAACTCAAGATCTTTCAAATTTATTATGGAAAGATACTATTAAAATTGCAAAATATGAAAAAAAAGACCCAATTTTTGAAAAACCAGAAATTGATGAAGCTAATAATTCTGCTTTTCATTTAAATTTAAGAAAACCTACAGAAATCACTAAAAATTCAATTTTAACTTTTTATGATGCTGGACATATTGTAGGAAGTACTATAAGTGTTTTAGAAACAAACAATACAAAAGTTATGTATACTGGTGATTTTAGAAGTAGTCCTTCAGAAATGTTTTCAGGTTATGATAAAAACTTACCAGAAGTAGATTACTTAATTACAGAAACTACTTATGGTAGAGATACACATAAAGATAGAAAACAAATAGAAATTAAATTTATTGAAGAAGTAAAAACAACTCTTGAAAATGGTGGTATTGTTATACTTCCTGCTTTTGCAATAGAAAGAAGTCAAGAAATTATAAGTGTTTTATATAAATATAAAGTTGATTTCCCAATATTTTTAGATGGTATGTCTAAAAAAGCAACAAATATATTTTTAGAATATCCAGACTATTTTACAGATCCTATTTTTTTTAAAAAAGCTTGTCGAAAGGTTCAATATATTAAAAAACAAGCTCAAAGAAAAATTATTACTAAAAAACCATGTGTTATAATAACTACAGCAGGAATGCTTGAAGGTGGACCAGTATTAGGATATATTAAAGAACTGGGATTAAATCCAGGTAATAAAATTATTATTTCTGGTTATCAAGTTCAAGGAACTAATGGTAAAAGATTATTGGATACTGGTAAATTATTAATAGATGGTAAAGAATTTGCGCCAATTTGTGAATTACTTAGATTTAGTTTTTCAGCACATGCTGATAAAAATGAAATTCATAAATTAATTAAAAAAGTAAATCCTAAAAAAATTATATGTGTACATGGAGATAAAGATACAACTTTAAGTTTTAAAAATGAATTAATTGAAAAAGGTTACAATGCTTTAAATCCAAAATTAGGAGATATAGTAGATTTATAATTTTTATTATAAATCTTTTAATATTTTTTAAAAATAAATATACGATTGATTATGAAAAGATTTTGCCCAAAATGTGGTTCTGAAATTACAGAAGATAATAGTATTAATAATTTTTGTGTAGATTGTTATCTTGAAGATAATGATATTTTAAAAGTACCTATATTTGAAATTACCATTTGTCCAAGATGTAGAGTTTTAAAATATGCTAAAAGATATTTTAAAGAATTTTCTAGTTTAGAAAAAGAATTAGTTAAACATGTAAAAGTAAATTTATCTGCACAAACAAATGTTAGTTTAAAATTATATATTGATACTGAAGATAATGTATATTATGCTTTAATTAATATTAAAGCCTTAATAGGAAATAAATTAAAAAACATAGAAAAAAGATGTGAAATATCTTTAAGAAAAGATATTTGTCAAAACTGTTCACGAGCTGTAGGTGGATATTACACAACAATAGTACAACTAAGATTTGATAGTCAAAGAGATCTTAGTAAAAACATAGACATTAAAAACACAGAAGTTAATAAAATTATGAAAGAAATAAACTCCTATAAAGAAAATATAGGTGATCCTATCATAATCACTAAAGAAATTAAAGTGAAAACTGGTGTTGATCTTTACATTAATAATGTAAAACATGCTCAAAAAGTAATATCTGAATTAGATCAAAGTAAAAAAGCATATGGTGTTAAACATACCAAAACATTAGTTGGTATGGAAAAAAATGGTCAAAGAAGATATAGATTTACTATTTGTATTCATTTTGAAGATGATTTAAAACAATCTACTTAATACTTTTTCTTAAAATACACACCATTTTTTTATTTTAATTTTCTTATTTTTGAAATTTGCTCTTTTTTAGAAACAATTAATATTCTGTCTCCTTCTTTAAAAATAACTTTCTTTGAAGTATTAAATTTAGAATCTCTAAAAA
>CAYXWT010000007.1:0-25062 GCA_964468895.1 uncultured archaeon
GATCATATTCTAAATTAACTGTACTTTTACTTAATGATATATTAAAATTTATTTCTGGTTCTATTAAATTAAGTTCAATATCTTCTGTATGTGGTTGATCTAAACTACTACTTGTAATAATAAATTGTCCAATAAGTATTTCTGGTTTAGCATTATTGGGTATAGATACTTGTATAGTTCCACTTTCTTTACTTTTAGGTTCTACTGATTTATAATTTTGAGGTATACTAAACCAAGTGTTACAGTCTGGGTTTAGTGTACTATCTATATCTAAATTAAATTTTAGATCATTGATAGTAAGATTATTTCCTGAATTATTAATTTCATAAGTTATAGTGTAGTTATTTGTTTTTGTAATTTCATAATCTCCTTCTAAATTAGTAAAATTAAATTTTATTATAGGTTTTTTTACAATTGTAAACTCTTTTTTTAATTTAGTATCTTTATTTTTAAATTTTATTCTAGGTAATATGTTATATTCTCCTTCTTCAATGTCACTTGGAACTTTAAATTCTATAAATACTGCTTTTTCTTTTTGAGGATAAAATGTTACTTTATCTAGTATATTGCTATGGATATCTTTATATTTGTAAACCCAATCTTCTACATCTTCTTCAAAAATAATATAATTAGAATCATAAGTTTCATTTGGACTATTGTTTTCAACTTCTAATTTAACGGTTATGCTTTGTCCACTAAATATTTGTTCAGGAAAGGTGATAGAATTAATTTTTAATTTTAGATTCTTTTCAAGAGTAACTGGTTCAATAGTAAATTCAGAATCATCTAAATCATAGTTTTCTGTTTGTGGATTATAACCACTAGCTCTTATTTTAACATTATAATTTCCTTTTTTTAATTTTATTTCTTCATCTAAACTAAAATTTTGTGAATCTATAGATCCTTCTTTAGTAAATGAAATTGTAGATATAGCAAAAATATCTGTTCCTTCTGTGTTTTTCACACTTACATCTACTATGCAACTATTAAAAAACACAAATTTTACAATTATAAATAGTATTATTCCTATAATTAGTATTGGTAAGGCTTGTTTTATATATTTTGTATAATCTGTTTTTTTTTTATTTCCATAATTATAATTGGAATAAGATCCTGAATTGGAACTTCCACCTGAAAATGGGTCATATCCTGCCATAATATCACAATTTTTAAATATTTTTATTTATTTTATAATTTCCCAATACCCTGCTTTAGTACTACCTTTTCTTTTAATTTTTTGATTATTTTTTAATTTATTTAGATTATATTTTACACCTTCAGATGTTAAATGTCCTAGTTTTTCACTTAGTTCTTTTCTAGTTATTTTTGGATTTCCTTTAATTAATTTTAATATTTCTTGGGTAGTTTCTTGGGTAGTTTCTTGGGTAGTTTCTTGGGTAGTTTTTCTATAGAATATTATTGTATACCAGTCATCGTTAACTTCAAATTTAAGTTTAAGGTTATATTCTTTCATTAATGATTTCATTCTTTTTATACCTGAGCCAATTTTTTCTATTAAATTGATTCTTAGTAAAATATCTGCTAGTAATGGGTTTCTATATACACTTCTTTTACCTAAATCTTTTTTAGTTAAACCTTTTACTAATCCACCAGCATTTGTAATTTCTATTCTATTATTATAAATTCCAATTTGTATGTTTGAATCTATGAAATAATCTCTATGAACTATTGCATTTATTATTGCTTCTCTAAGTGCTTCTTTTGGAAGTTCTAATTTATTTGTCCTTTTACTTCCTTTTATAATATAGTTTGTATTTAATTTAGAATAAATATATTCTAAAGCTTTATTATAATTTGTATTTATATCTTCACAAAAATCTTTTCTGTCTAAAATAATTACTTTATCTAATCCTTGGTATAAAACACAAGTAATTGTTGCTTCTCTAATGTATTTTTTAATATTGTTTGTAAATAGTAGAACTCCTGCATTTTTAAGATGATTATTTTCTAATAGGTCTATATTAGTTAAGATGTTTTTTTTACTAATATTCTTAGTAATATTTGCTTTTGTTATAAATTCAGTAAATAATTTATTATTAATATCTTTTGGATATTTAAAATTGTAATTTATTTTATTATCAAATTTTATTAAACCATCTTTCTGAAAAAATTCTAATAATTCTTTTTTGTTCATCTTTTGAGAATTACTACCTTGTCGTAGATAAAATTTACCTTTTACTGAATAGGGTTTATTTGTACCACAAGGTACTGAGATTATTAAAATATCTTTATTTGTGTTGTTTATTTCTATATTAAAAGTAGGATCCATATTTCTAGAAATATTTTGTATTTCTGACTTTATTTTGTTATTTATTTTAAAACCTATGACTTTACCTATATCTGTAATTCCTACATATATTTTACCACCATCAGAATTAGCAAATGCACAAATATCTTTGTCAATATTATTCAAGCTTTCTTTAAATTCTATTGTGTAGCCTTCTCCAATAGCAATTAAATCATTTATTTTCGAATTCATGTTTTTTTAGAATGTTTAATATTTTATTTTTCAAATTTTTTACTTAATAAATATCTTGCTGCCAATAATTCATCTTTAAGTTCTCTAATTAATTCTAAAGATATTTGTTCTTTTTCTATATTTCTTGCTTCAAGATGTTTAAGATCATTATTTAGATTTCTAATGTGTCTATATAGAGAATCTAATTCTCGTTCAACATTTATAACATGTAATTTTAATATAGTAAGATCTTGTTCACTAGCTTTACTTCTTTTAAGTAATTGTTCTTCAAGTTCACTTAATTTAGATGATTTTGCTTTTTCTTTACTTTCTATTATACTAAGCTCATCTACTTTTTTATTTAATTCTATTATTTTTTCATCTTTTTGATCTAATATTTTAAGTAATTCTTCATTACCTTTCTTTTGTGTATTTATATCTTGATATTTATATTTCAAATTATTTTTTATGTGTTCAAGATGATCTTGAAATAAGTTAATTATGTTTTTAACATTTTCTTCAATATTAAAATAGGTTTCTGGTTTAGTTATTTCTTCTTTAATTTTTATAAGATCAGAATTTATTTCATTTTTATTTTTCTCTAAAACTATTTGTCTATTGATTTTACTACTTATACTTAAAAATTCTTCAGAAAATAGTTTTAACTTATTTACATCTAATTCTCTAGAATATTGTAAATTTGTTTTTCTAATAGTTTCATATATTTCTTGAGATAAAAGTTTAAGTGCATTTTCTATTTTTACTAGGCTTTCTATACATTCTTGTTTTGGTAATTTATAAATTGCATAATTAAATATATTATATGTTTTTTTACTTATATTTTCTAAATTATTTATATTTTCTAATAGTACATTCATAATTATAACCAAAATATTTTTATTTTTAAAAATTTATCCAATATATATATTAGACAAATATTATTTAAACTTGATTGTTATTAATATATATTAGTTTTAATTTATAAATCAGAGGTGAATTTAAGTTATGGAAAAAACAATTATAAATCTTGCAAAAGCATATGTTGGAGAATGTCAGGCCAGAAATAGATATACTTTTTATTCTAAAATTGCAAAAAAAGAAGGTTATGAACAAATTGCAGATATTTTCTTACAAACAGCTGAACAAGAAAAAGAACATGCTAAGTGGTTATTTAGATTAATTAACAATTTAAAAAAAGAAGGTAATTCAGATGTTTTTGAAGAACTTAAAATAGAAGCAGAAGTACCTATAATCTATAAAGATACTATTAGTAATTTAAAAGCAGCTGCTTCAGGAGAACACTATGAAAATATTACTATGTATCCTGAATTTGCAAAAATTGCAGATGAAGAAGGTTTAAGTGATATTGCCAAAAGATTAAGATCTATTGCTATAGCTGAAAAACATCATGAACAAAGATACTTGAAATTATTAAAAGAAGTTGAAAACAATTCTGTATTTAAAAAAGCAGATAAAATATATTGGGTTTGTAGGAAATGTGGTTATGTTTGTGAAGGACTTGAACCTGTTGAAGAATGCCCATCATGTAATCATCCTAAAAATTACTTTGAAAGACAATGTGAAGAATATTAATTTCTATTTTTCACACCTTGTATTACAATGTAACACATATAAACTTTTTGATTAATATATATTTATGAATTATAGTACTAAAAAATCTTTAGCAGTATTAGACACTTCATTTTATATTCATTTAGTTAAAATTGATTTAATAGATATTTTTTTAAATTTCTATAAAATTATTGTTTGTTCAAAAGTTAAAGAAGAAATTACTTATTTTATATATAGAGATTTGTATCTTCCAAAGGATATAGAATTATTTTTAAAATTTGAAAAATCAGATATTATAAGAATTGAAAATCCAACTAAAATTTCTAAAAGTTTAATTAGCGAAATTTCTAATGATTCTGGAGAGATGTATGCTATAGCTTTAGCTCAAGAAAAAAATAGCATTGTTTTTATAGATAATGGAAGACCATATAAGTATTGTTTAAAAAATAAAATATTGTGTTCTAATATTGTTGAATTTTTATTATATTTATATACAAATAGAATTATTACTAAAAGAGAAATTTTAAATAAAATTAAAATAATAGAAAATACCTTGCCAAAAGAATATTTATTAGAAATATATTCTAAAATGGAGTAGAATTTTATGTCTTCAAAAAAATCTGAAATTATGAAAGTTAAAACTTTAAGATTAAAAGATTCAGTTTCATCACTTATAACTATCATTGCTAAAGAAAAGAACTTAAGTGACTCTGAATATATTAGATCTTTAGTAGAAAAGGATATTTTTAAGTTTAAAATTAATAAAGCAATTAATGCTTATAAAAAAAGAGAAATTAACATATCTAAAGGTGCTGAAATTATAGGTGTTTCTTATAGAGAATTCTTAGATATACTTGAAGAAAGAGCAGTTCCCTTAAATATGGATAATTTTCCTATAGACTATGGATTAGCATCTATTGAAAAATCATTAAGCCCAACAGTGAAAAATAAAATTAAAAAAAATAAGTAAGGAGTGGTTTTTTTTGACAGAAAAAGAACAAATTTACAAATGTGAAGTTTGTGGAAATATTGTTGAAGTATTACATAATGGTGTTGGAGAACTTGTTTGCTGTGGAAAAAATATGGTTTTACAAAATGATAATGTGGTTGATGCAAGTTTAGAAAAACATGTTCCAGTTGTGGAAAGAATTGGAGATAATATTTTTAAAGTTACTGTAGGTGCAATAAATCATCCTATGGAAGAAAATCATTATATAGAATGGATTGAAGTAATTGCAGATAATAAAGTTTATAAAAAATATTTAAAAGCATGTGATAAATCTCAAGCAATTTTTAAAATTGTTTGTGAAGAATTAACAGCAAGGGCTTATTGTAATAAACATGGTCTTTGGAAAATAAAGGTTAATTCTAGTAATTGGTAGAAATATATAACTAATCTATTTTAAAATTAGTTTTTAATTATGAGTAAAGATAAATTAATACAAGATATATTTAATCTTAAAAATAATTCTGTATTTAATAGTAAAATTCAAAAAAAATTGAATTCTTTTTCTAAATTTAAAAATAAAAATAAGAATTCTATTTTTAAAGAACTTTGTTTTTGTTTATTAACTGCTAATTTTAATGCAAAAAGAGCTGTTTATATTCAAGAAGAAATAAATAATGGTTTTATTAATTATTCTAAAAATAAATTAAATACTGAACTAAAAAGATTAGGTCATAGATTTCCTAATGTTAGAACTAATTTTATAATGGAAGCTAGAAAATATAGTAAGACTATAAAAACTATTATTAATTCTTTTGATGATAAATTTGAACTTAGAGAATGGCTTGTAAAAAACATTAAAGGATTAGGTTACAAAGAAAGTAGTCACTTTTTAAGAAATATAGGTTATTTTGATTTTGCTATATTAGATTTCCATATTGTTGATATTTTATTTGATAATAAAATAATAACTGTAAAACCTAGAACATTTAATAAAAAGAATTATTTAAATTTAGAACACAAACTTAATTATTTTTGCAAAAAAATAAATGTTTCTCAAGGAGAATTAGATTTATATTTGTGGTATTTAGAAACAAATACTATTTTTAAATAATTATATTATTTCTAAAACATCTAGTTCTTTACAAATACAAGTGTTATTTATGATTTGTGATATTGAAGGAATAGTTCTATTTTCATCAGACGATATTAATTCTTTAATATAAAGGCCACCATCTGCAATAAATGTTATCTTAAATTCTAAATTATTAATTTTATTAATTTCAACTATAGAGCATTTTCTAGTTCTAATAATATTTGCTCTTCTTTTCATTACTCTTAATGGTGTTTGTTGTTTTATTTCTAATTCTTTATTTAGGATTTTTTCTAAATTATTTAAATCACATTGTTTTTCACAACTTACTTTTGCAAGGTATTTTTTTTTGTGTTCTGTATTTTTTATTTCTACAATTTCTTTTTTATTACTAAATCTTAAATCTTTTATTTCTAAAATATCTTTATTATTAATTAAACTTATTATTTTATTAAATTGTTCTTGTGTTTTAGTTCTTATTTTACTATTTATTAATTCTATTACAAATGGTCTTCCATTTCCAAGCATTCTAACATCTATATCTTCTCTTCCACAACCATGGAATTTATTATCTTGAGCTTCAAATTCTTTTTGGAAAATTGGTGTTAATATTTCTTGAACTGAAGTAGAAGATATTTTGCCGGTATTATTACAAAAAGGACAACCTCTGCCTTTACATTGAAAACAATAATGTATTGTTTGTGGAAGATTTCTACTGTGTTTAATATATCTTCCGTAAATATAAACTGGTCTTAAACTTAATTCAATTTTGTCTCTAGTAAAATCAATAATGATTTCTATATCTGCAAAATCATTTTGCCTTTTTATATTTCCTTCTTTTTCAATTTCTAAAATTAGTTGCTTTTGAAAATTTAGTTTAATTTCTATCTTTTCTTCTTCAGGTATATTTTTATCTAATGTTAGACCTAGATTAAAAGTATTTATTTCTATTTTCTTTTCTTTAATATAATTACATATTAAATTAGATAAATAAGTTTTGTCCTTTTTTTTTATATAGTCAAATTTTATTTTAAACATTTGTATCAGTAATTTTTACATTATTATAAAACCAGTAATATGCAGAGTGCAGGATTCGAACCTGCGAAGCACTAAGCACTAGGTCCTAAACCTAGCCCCTTTGACCGCTCGGGAAACCCTGCGATATTATCAAAACAATATGATTTATAAAATAGAAATCTTTAATAAATTGTATTGTGTTTATATATATTATAAAGTGGAAATATATTTATAAATGAACTTATATTGTATAATTTCAAATATAATTAATTAAATATGGTGTTTTTTTATGACTGAAATTAATAAAATAAATAAATTAAATGAACTTATTGCAACAAAATCCTTATATTTTCCATCTGCAGAAATATATAGTGATAATTTTGGCGGTTTCTATGAATTTGGTCCTATTGGAAATAGAATTAGATTAAATTTAATTAATTTTTGGAGAAAAGAATTTGTAAGAAAAAATAACTTTAAAGAAATTAGTGGTTCATTAATACTTCCAAAAAGTGTATTTGTAGCTTCAGGTCATTTAGGTGGCTTTAACGATCCTATTGCAAGCTGTCAAAAATGTCATCAAAAATTTAAATTAGACAAATATATAGCTGAAAAAGCAAATATGGATGTTCCAGAAAATTTAAGTGATGAAGAATATAAAAAGTTATTAATAGATAATAATATTACTTGTGATACATGTGGTGGACAATTAACAGATTTAAAAAGATTTAATTTAATGTCTTCTATTAATGTTGGTACTCAAGAAGGTAATATTGGTTATTTAAGAGGAGAGAGTTGTCAATCTATATTTTTAGATTTTTTAAGAATTTATAAAAGTGGAAGAGATAATCTTCCAATTGGTATTTCACAACATGGTCTAGTATATAGAAATGAGATAGCACCTAGAAATGGATTGCTTAGAGGTAGAGAGTTTGAACAACTTGAAAGTGAGTTATTTTTTAATCCAAATACTATTAATGACTATGATGTAGATCAATTTAATAATTATAAAATTAGATTTAAATTACTAAAAGATAATTTAGAAAAAGATTATTCTGTTGAACAAATTACTAAAGAAAATATTACTTGTGGAAAACTAATAACTTATTATTTAGTAAAAACTCAAAAGTTTTTAGAAAAATTAGGTTTTAATCATAGTAAACTAAGATATAAAGAAGTTATAGATACTGATAAAGCATTTTATTCTAAACAAACTTTTGATTTAGAAATATATTGTGATAATGATTGGGTTGAATTATTTTCTTTAAATTATAGAACTGATTATGATCTTAAATCTCATTCAAAAGGCAGTAAAAAAGATATAGTAGTTAAAGAAGATGGTGTTATAATACATCCTCATGTTCTAGAAGTTTGTTCAATTGGTTTAGGAAGATTGTTTTATTTACTTTTAGAAAGTTCTTTTGAAATAAAAAAAGTAAATGAAGAAGAAAGAAAAATTCTTCATTTAAATTCTAAAATTGCACCTTACTTTGTAGGTATTTTACCATTAGTAAAAAAAGATGGCTTATTAGAGATTGCAAAAGAAATTGGAACTAAGTTAGATTGTGATGTCTTTGAATTTTATTTTGATGAAAAAGGTTCTATTGGTAAAAGATATTCTCGTTTAGATGAAATTGGTGTACCTTATTGTATTACTATAGATTATCAAACTAAAGAGGATAAGACTTTAACTATTAGAGAGCGAGATACATTTGAACAAAAAAGAATTTCTATAGATAAATTAGAAGATATTTTAAATAAATTATACTTTGAAAAAATAAGTTTTAAAGATATTTAAAATTAATTTATTTTATTTATAAAACAAATGTTCTTTGCCTTTGTAGCTCAGTTGGTAGAGCATTTGCTTCGTAAGCAAAAGGTCGTGGGTTCAAAGCCCATCAAAGGCTTTGTGATTTCCTGAGCTTTCTATATTAAAAAGCAACTTGTTTATAAACTTGTTGCTTTAAAATATAATTTATGAAACTAACAAAAACTCAACTATATGTTTTTTTAGAAATTATAAAACAGAAAAATAAAGTTTCTTTGATATGTAAAGATCTTAATAAAAGTAGGTTTCAAATAAATAAAGTTATAAGGCAATTAATTGAAAAGAGATTTATTATAAAAGAAAAATATTTGTTAAATATATCTAATTATCCTTTTTCTTTAGAACTTAAGTTTTTATTAACTAAATTTCCTAAATTAATAACTGTTTTATCTGATAATGGTCTTATTTTATTAATTTCTTTTTTAAAAGAATCTACGGTTAAAGAAATTTCTGTAGATACTAAGATTAAAGAAATTACAATTTATAAATTTATAAATAAAGCAAATAATTTCTCAATTTTAATTAAAAGAAAAAATAAATATTTATTTAATGAAAAATTATGGGGTGATTTAAAATATTTTTTATTAAATTATAAATCTTTTAATTATAATTTTGATAGTAAGGTACCTATTGGCTCAAAAATATATTATAAAAATAAAGATGAAATTGTATTTTCTTATGAAAAAGATTTAGATTGGGCTTCTATAACAGCATTTACTGCTTTTCAAAAATATAATATTCTTTTGTTTAGTAATATTGGTTATTATTATTTACCTAAAAAAAGATTAACTAAAAAGGAGATTTTATTTCATACTGTTAAAATTGTTGAAAAAACAATGGATTTTAGGGAAATTTTGTATCTAGCACTATTTTATTATAAATATAAAATTGAGTTTAAAAATATAAATTTAGAACTAAAATCAAATATATTAAATAATCTAGATCAAATTTATCTTGGAGAAAAAATAAAAGGATATCCTCCATTAAATGAAATTCAAGAAAAAGCAGAATTGTATGATATTAAATTGTGATTGATTTATGACTAGATACATTGATAGTTTTGACCAAATATTTGAGGTTTTTGAAAAGTTAGATAAAAAATTAAACAGAAAGACGAATATTTATCTTATTGGAGGTGCTGTCTTATTATATAATAACCTTAAAGTAGGCACAAAAGACATTGATATTGTTGTTTTAAAAAAAGATGATTTTGATTTATTTAATAGTATTTTGTTGAAATCAGAATTTATAATAGAAAAGCCAACAAAAGATTATTCTCATATGAAATTAGATAAAATATTAGTTAAAGAAAATTATAGAATTGATATTTTTAATAAAATTGTTTGTGGAAAATTATCTTTAAGTGAAAGTATGATTAAAAGAGCTAAACTTATAAAAAATTATAAACATATTGATTTGTTTGCTTGTTCTAATGAAGATGTATTTGTATTTAAAAGTATTACTGAAAGGGATGGAGATGTTGATGATTGTCAATCTATATCTCTTTCTAGTATTAATTGGAATATTGTATTTGATGAAATAAAATATCAAATTAAAGAAAACGGTTCTGATGTTTGGATTACTTGGTTTGAAGAAAGATTAAATTTACTTGAAGATAGAGGAATTGTAATTCCTATAATTAAAGATATAAGAACTATGAGTAAGGTGTATTTTGATAAGTTAGAAAAAGATTAGAATTGGTATAATTGTAGTTTTATTAAAAATATATATTTAATGAAATTGCATTTACTTATTAAATTTAAAAAAATAAGAATAAATATAGTTTAAATAATATTGTTTCTTCTAATTATATACTAATTTAAAAAAACAAAAATATTTTTGGAAAAAATAAGGTTCTAAAACAAATATTCTTTGCTTTTGTAGTTAAATTGAAAAAATATTTGATTAGCAAGCAAAAGGTAGTGGGTTCAAATTCCATCAAAAGCTTTTAGTGTGTATGATATGTTATTTAAATTTTTTAAAAAAAGACCAAAGGTATTATTAGGTAAAATTAATTTAAAACCAAATGAAAGAGTTAGAACAAAAAGTTCTGTTGATAGTAAATTAGTTGTAACTAAGGTTAATGGTAGAACTCAGTATTATTCAAAATATTTTGGTTCTAAAGGTTCTATAAAAGATAGGCTTGTTTTACATTTAAGTGTAGTTGCAAAAAATTTAATTAACAGGATAACAAATAAAGAAATTAATTTTGAAAATAGTTTTGTTAAAATTAATTTATGTCCATTTTACGTGTCAGAAGGTTCAAACCATGATCATGTTTATAGTTTAAATATGTATTCTAAAAAAGATAAGACTTCACAAAAATATTTTGTAAAAACGTCTAAAGAAAATATGTTTCCTAGTTCTAATGAATTTGTTGCGAATAAAATCTTTGAAAAGTTTGGTATTAATACAATTAAACCACACATTGCATATTTTAATCCTGAATCAAAAGGTAATTTTATAATATATGATTTTACAAATTTAAGTTCTTTATCTTTGTCAAGATCTCATGGTGAAATTACATCCTCAGAATATATATCGGTACTGAAAAAAGCAGAAAAATTATATGATTATTGTTAGGATATTTTGACTTTAAAGGTATTGGAGATTTTTTAAATCCTGCTAATATTTTTGTAAAAAAAACTGCTGATAATAAAATTAAGATATATTTTACAGATTTATTGATTGGAGTCAAAATCCATACTTATTAATATCTTTTAAAAAAATAAATAAATTTAAGATTTTTATGAAAGTTAAATTAAAAGATAAAGTTTTTAATTATAGATTTGCAAAAAAAGAAGATATTAATAGATGTTTATATCTTGAAAAGATTATTGCAAATGAATCTGATTCAAATTTACATCTTAGTTA
Organism: uncultured archaeon; assembly: GCA_964468895.1. GTDB lineage: Archaea > Iainarchaeota > Iainarchaeia > Iainarchaeales > CSSED10-239 > CSSED10-239. The sequence goes on from CAYXWT010000007.1 coordinate 11,807, forward strand.
TAATAAAAAAGATCTTATACATAAGCTTGTTAATAAAAATAAGATATTATTATTATTTTATAAAAATAGATTAATAGCTTATTCTAATGTAGAATTATCTAATAAAGATAGATTAAATTGGATAGATGAATTTGATATAAAGAAAAAATTTTTTTGTTTTGTAGGTTATTTAGGTGGTACAAGAGTTAGTTCTAACTTTAGAGGTTATGGTATTCAAAGATTCTTTATTAGAAAAAGAGAAGAATATCTTAAAAAAATTGGATGTAAGTTATCGCTTATTACAGTTCATCCAAAAAATAAATATAGTTTAAATAATATTGTTTCTTCTAATTATATATTAATTAAAAAAAATAAAAATATTTTTGGAAAAATAAGGTTATTTTATAAGAAAAAAATTTAAATTAAAAATGTGGTAAATTATGAGTGAAAGAATAAATCAAATAATTATATATGCTTTATTGATTATTGCTTTTATTTTAATTATTAATTTTGCAATAAATTATGATTATAATAAAACAAAAGATCAAATAGGAGTTAATGAAAATATATTTGACAAAAATGAAAATGTTGATATAAATTATATAGAAGATGTAAATAAAGAATTAGGTGAAATAAATATGAATGAATATGAAAATTATCCGATAGTTGTTATAGAGACAAGTAAAGGAAATATAGTACTTAAATTAAATAAAGAAAAGGCTCCAATCACTGTTGCTAACTTTTTAAAATATGTAAATAATGAATTTTATAATCAAACTGTATTTCATAGAGTTATTAAAGATTTTATGATACAAGGAGGAGGTTTTTCTTATGATGGTTCTAAAAAAGAAACTCTTGAACCTATTATTTTAGAATCAAGCAATGGTCTTAAAAATTTAAAAGGAACTATTGCAATGGCAAGAACAATGGATCCAGATTCTGCTACTGCTCAATTTTTTATAAATGTAGTAAATAATGATTTTTTAGATTATACTTCTCAAAGTCCAGGTTATGCAGTTTTTGGAGAAGTTATAGAAGGTATTGATGTTGTAATGATTATTCAAGATGTTGCAACTAAAACTAATAATGATCATCAAGATTGGCCTATAGATGATGTTGTAATAAATAAAGTTTATTTAAGAGAATAATTATATTCTCTTTTTTAAACAATATTTATAAATTAATCTAGATATTATATATATATTATGTTGGCTTTAATATTTTGGATAATTGTTTTAATAGTAAGTTTATTTTTATTAGTTAAAGCTAGTAGTTATTTTGTAGACTCTTCTGAGAAATTAGGAATCTATATGGGTTTCTCTGCTTTTGTTATTGGTGTTTTAATTACAAGTATAGGTACTTCTTTACCTGAACTTATATCTTCTATATTTTCTATACTAAAAAATAGTTCTGAAATTGTTGTTAGTAATATAGTAGGTTCTAATATTGCAAATCTGTTTTTAGTTTTTGGAATTGTCGCAATTGTTAAAAAAAAAATTAATATTGATTACGATATAATTAGTGTAGATTTACCAATGTTTGTTGCTGCCGCTTTTTTATTAGGTTTTATTATTATTGATTTAAAAGTTACTATTTTTGAAACAATTATTTCTTTATTATTTTTAACAGTTTATTTAGTATATACTATTAGAAGTAAAACTATTTCTGAAGATAAAGAAATAAAAAAAGAAACTAAAGATTTTATTACCAAAAACAAAAAATCCAATTTATTTCAACCAATCTTTATATTTGTTGCAAGTATAGGTGTTATATTTGTGGGTGCAGAGTATGTAATTGAATCTATTATCCATTTGTCAAGGATATTAAACATAGGTAAAGATATCATTGCTGTTAGTATTGTTGCTTTAGGTACATCTTTACCAGAATTAGTAGTGTCTTTAACAGCGGCTAGTAAAAATAAGATTGAAATTGCTGTTGGAAACATTCTTGGTTCAACTATATTTAATTGTGTAGGTGTACTTGGAATATCATCTTTATTTGGAAATATTATAATAACACCAACTATTTTGACATATGCTTTACCATTAATGCTTAGTGGAGTCATAATTTATTTTTTTGTAACTCAAGATAAGAAAATAACTTATGTTGAAGGTTGGATTCTTTTAATATTTTATATTTTGTTTTTAGGGTACATCTTTGGTTTAGTGTAAAGCATATTAATAATTGGTATAAATTATAGTATTTAGATTTTTTGACCAATTACAAAAATATGTTTTTTTTCAAAAGGATCTAATCTTTTGTAATCTATTATTTTAAAGTATTTTCTAAATTCTTGAAGCTGTTTTTCAATAATATTACTAGTTTTACCTTGAGAAATAGCTGTAGTTTTTAAGCTTAGCATAACAAATCCTTTTTCTTTTAAAAAAACATCTGAATTTTTTTTAAGGATTTCAACTTGATTTTTTTGAGCTACATCTTGTATAATAATATCAACCTTAAAATCTACTAGATCTTTATATTTTTCAGGTTTATTAGCATCTTCTAATATAGGAACTAAATTACCTCTTTTTTTAGATATTAAATAAAATTTTTGCATACTATGTGCAGAAATATCTACACCTATTGCAATACCTTTTAAAATAATATCTGAGATATATGATATAGTATATCCTTCTGCAACTCCTAAATATAAAATTTTAGAATCTTCTTCTATAGGAAATATATTTATTTTCTTTTTTAGAGCTGCACATACTTTAGATCTTGTAGGATCCCAAAATCTTTTTTTACCACTTATTTTATCAATAGTATAATAAGTATTATCTTTAAATATTAAACTTTTTAAATTATTCATATTATTCCAATTTTATTTTTTTAAGTTGTTTTGTTTATATTGTTCTAATTTATTATTTAGTTTTTTTAATAATTCTGGATATATTTCAGTTTTATTAAAATCAGATTTAAGAGCTATGCTTATTTTAGCAGCTATTGTTCTTGCAAATCTACCTTTGTTTCTTTTACTTAAACTTTGCATACTTGGATGATTATAAAGTACACCATATTTTGGTGTGTTTTTGTGAGTTTTTAAAGCTTTAAAAAAAGATTTTTCACTACCTAGTAATTGAATAGTAGAAGCTGGCATGCTTACAAGTCTTTTAAAAGAACCAGCAATTTCTAGCATTTTACTTGCAATTTTTATGTTTGTTAATTTATAAAAATTAATATAATTTTCTAAAAACAGTTTTTCTAATATGTTTTCTAAATTATCTTTTAATTTTATTAAATTTAATATGTTTGTACACATTTCTTCTATTATATTTTTATAATCTGTATCAATTTCAATACCAATATCTTCTAGAATTATTTGTTTTATGTGTTTTAAATTATCATTAGTAATACTTAAACTTTCTAGTTCTTCAAAATTACTTTTACTAATTTTGTTATTTATATCTAGTAAGCAAATTTCACAATGTTGTTTAATTGTTGTGTATTGATCTAGAGTTGGTAATCTTAAATCTGCAATTATTCTTAATTGTTCTGAAAGTTCATTAATATTTTTAGGAATTTTATCTACAATTAAAGAAATATTAATTATTTTCTGATCTGCTTTTTCAAGTTTTTCTTTAATATTTATTTTTGTTTTATTAAAGAATTTTTCTGAATCTAAATTAATGGTCATAATCTTCATATTTTATTTTTTTTTTAAAACGATATTTATATAAATTATTATCTGTTTATATATATATTATAACTAATTAGCTTTTAAATAAATATTGAATTATTATGGTTTCTATATTTGAGTCTTTAAAAAATATTTTTCATAAAAACAATGAAAAAAGATTAAAAAAGCAAAATGAAGAGCATGCTCTTTTAAAGGAAATAATTGAAGAACCAAGAATTATTCCGAATACTAATTCTCAAATTTTAAAGAAAGAAGAACGTTCTTTAGTTAAAGAGGATATTAATATACCTGTAGTTGAGAATAATTTTTTAATTAAAGAAGATATTAATACACCTGTAATTGAAAATAATTCTTTAGTTATAGAAGATATAAATGAGCCAGTGGTTATACCACAACATGCTGTTGAAAATAAATCTGATATGTTAGAATTTGAAAATTCAAATTCTGAAAAAATTGATTATCAATCAATTTATAAAAAACATGTTCAAAATATAAAACCTATTTCTAAATCTTATTCTTCTGATAATAAATCTCATGATAGTTTATATTCTGATAATTCTAAAGATTATGAAATTATTAAGCCAAAACCTAAGGTTGAAGTTGATACTAAAACAGATGAATTTTTAGATATTAAAGATAATACTTCTGATAAAATAGATGATACTGAAGAAAATAATCCTTTACCTGTAAGTGAATTAAAAACAAATTTAGAAACAGATAAAAATGAATCTTTTCAAAATGCTCCCATTTCTGAAAAAGTTGAAAAGTATTATGATAAATATGAAGCTATAGAAAAAAAGATTGAAAAAGAAAAACCTGAAGAATTTAAAAAATTTAGTTCTTTCTTTTCTGAAAAAAGCTTAGAAAAAGATATTCCTAAATCTGGTTTAAATAGATTTAAGAATCATAATACTGAAAAATCAAATTCTAATTTTGAATTTTTAAATAGTCATAAGAAAGTAAATTCTAAAGATGAATTAAAAGATACTGAAAAACAGGATAAAATAAAATTTACAGCTCCACTTAAATCAGATGTTGAAGATGGTGGAGACATTCTTAAAAAACTAAAAAAATTTAATGTGTAGAAATTATTTAATTTCTACTTTTTGACTTATTGCTTCACCTGGAAGTCCTTTTTCAAATCTTGCTCTTAAAACACCTTTATTACCATGAGTATGTATTATTTTACCTTTAATTTCTTTATTTGAGCTTGTTTTGAAAGTTACTGTTTTACCAAGTAATTCACTAACTTTTTCTTTACTATTATATTTGTCATCATCTACTTCAATTAAATATTGATAATTATGTTGAGTACGAACTCCTCTTCTATAATTTATTATTGTTGCATTCATCAATTTCACCATTTCTTTTTATATAATGTTTAATAAATATTTAGTTTATCTTAAATAAGTTTTTAAAAATAGCACTAAATGTTATATATTATTTATATAGAAAATCTTTTAAAGGCTTATTTTTAAGAAACATATTATTTTGTTAGTAATAGTGTTTTTATTGGCTTTGTTTTATAATAATATTATGTCTAGTTTATCTAATAATGATTTAGTTTCTGGTATTGATGAAGCAGGTAGAGGTTGTGTGTTAGGACCAATGGTTATAAGCATATGTACAATCTATCAGAAAGATGAATCCTTTTTTAGAGAAATTGGTGTTAAAGATTCTAAATTATTACGTCCTGCTAAAAGGGAACAATTATTTAAAATAATTTGCGAAAAAGCAAAAGAATATAGAATAATTGTTATTCCTGCTCAAGAAATAAATGTTTTAATGAATGCATTTTCTTTAAATGTTATAGAAACTCAAAAATTTGGAGATTTAATAAATTCTCTTAAAAATATACCTAAAAATATTATAATTGATGCACCTGAAAAAAACACAGAATCTTTTAAAGTTAAATTAAATAAATATATTACTAATGAAAATATAAAACCATTAATAATTGCAGAAAATAAAGCTGACTTAAATTATATAGTTGTGGGTTGTGCTTCTATTCTTGCAAAGGTTACTAGGGATAGATTACTTAAAGATATAGTGAAATGTAGTATTTCTGGTTATCCTGCTGATCCTAAAACAATTACTTATATTAAAGAATATTTTTTAAAAAATAAAAAGTTACCAGCTTGTACTAGAACTAAATGGAAAACTATTGATAATATTTTTAAAGATTTATATCAAAAAAAGATAGGTTGTTTTAAATGAGTAAATATAATATAAATGATTCTATAGAATTTGGAACTAAAGATATAGATAAGATTATAGAAAAAGTAATTGATAAATATATCTTTGAACAGAATGTAGATTTAAAAAAACCTCTTTCTTTAAATGTACAATTTTCTAAAGAAGACAATGAGGTAGAAATTACAGATGATTTTGAAACATTTTTAGAAGTAGGTTCTGAAATTATTATTACTATGTATACGCCTTATAATTTAAATAAATTAAGATTTAATATAATTTCTGAAAATAAAATTATAATTAGAAATTATGATTATTCTTATTATAAGCAATTTTGGTTTTCAATACCTATTATTAAAGAAAGTATTGTCCCAACTTTTAGAAATAATATTTTAGAATTTAGATTTACTAAAAAAAGTGGTCCTAAGCAGATTTGAACTGCTGATTTCTACCATGTCAAGGTAGCGTCATAACCACTAGACCATAGGACCTGTTTTGTAAAACTATATATTTTCTTTACAAAATCATTAAAAATGTGACTATTTTATTAAAAAAAGCCTAGTTTAAGCTTTTTAGAACATCTTATATATAAACTTTACTATTCTATAAATAGTATATTTAGTATAAAATTTTATATTAATATTTTTAAAAAAATTTATAAATTGGTGTTAAATTATGACTACAGCATTAAAATATATTAAACAAACAATACAAAAAGAATTTCAAAAAAAGAAAGATGATAATTATGATTATAAAAAATTATATTCTGAGAAGTTAATTAAATTTAGACATCTTAAAGATGCAGTAACTAAAATTGAAAAACCTTCTAATATACCAAGAGCAAGATCATTAGGTTATAAAGCAAAACAAGGTTTTATAGTTGTGTTAGTAAAAGTAAGAAAAGGTTCAGGATTAGTTAGAAGACCAAATAGAGGAAGAAGACCTAAAAGAATGGGTGTTAATAAAATTACTAGAAGAATTTCTATTCAAAGAATGGCTGAAAATAAAGCTGATAGAAAATTTGCTAATTTAGAAGTATTAAATTCTTATTTAGTTGGTGAAGATGGTCAAAAGAAATATTATGAAGTAATTTTAGTTGATTCAAGTCATCCTGCAATTATTAGTGATATGACTATTAATTGGATTTGTGATAAAACACATAAAGGAAGAGCTCAAAGAGGAAAAACTAGTGCTGGACAAAAGAATAGAGGTATTCAAAAGAAAGGTAATGGTAATGAGAAAAACACACCATCTTTAAGAGCAAATAATAGAAAAGCAAAGTAAATTTAATTATTTAAATTTACTTATTATTTTTTATATATTTTCCTTAAAAATATATATATCTAAATTTAGAATATTTTTTCTAAATTAAAAAATGATGGTAAAAAATTATGTTTTTAGTAGGAACTTTTGAAGATGCACTTTGGTTAATATTATTAATTTTCTTTGCTGTATCTATTTATGTGTGGAGTAAAAGCAAAATTGCAAATAAAACAGTTTCCGTTTTAATAACTATTTTTATAGTATATTTATTATTTTTTAGATTTAAAGGTTTAGTGTGGTTAGTTGCTATAGGTGTTATAGTTTATTGGATTTATGGTAAAGATTTAAAACACATGTTTTATTCTAAAAAATAATTAATTTTTAAAAAAGGATATATATTGGTGAAAAATTGGAATTAATAAATTTTATACTTTTAATTTTTGTAATAATTTTGACTTCTCAATATAATCTTCATTTTTTATCTGTAATATGTATTTTAATATATTCTTTATTTGAAACTTCTTTTTATAATCTGTTTTTGATAATTATTTTCATTATAGTTTTGTATTTCACACATGCTTTTAGTTCTACTTACTTAATAGTTTGTATAATATTGGCAATAATAATAATTATAGCAAGTTTAATAGGAAATCATAAATCACAATCTTCAGGTGGATCTGGAGGTATGGAAGATTTTGCAAAATTATTTGGTGGAGACCAATGATTTTTTAATTAAATATATTTTAAGTTACAGTCAAATAATAATATATTTAAATTTTGTTTTATAACTAGTTAGAAATAATTTATAATTTATTTAAAATATTTCTATTTTCTTCTAAAATATCTTTCATAATTTTAGTTAGTCCACCTATTTGAGCTTTAATATCTACTATTTGTTCTTGTAAGTTTTTGAGTTGTTCTTTAAGTTCTGAATTATCTATAGAATTATTAGTTGTTAAATTTATAGCTGCTTTTATTTCTTGATGTTTTTCATTTATATCATTTACTTCTTTACTTGTATTTAATAAATCTTCTTGGTGTTTATCATTTTCTACTTCTTCTTTAATTTTATTACTGTCTTCTATTATTTTATCAACTTTTGGTTCTTCTTTTTTATTTTCTTCAATTTCTTTTTCTTGAGAAACTTCTTCTTTTATTTCTTTTTTCTTATCTTCTGTTGTAGAACTAGAATTATTTGTAATTTCTTTATAGTGTTTTTCAATTTCTCCTTCTTCAACACCAATATCTCTAAGTGTAGAAAATATTGTATCTTTATCTACATTTGCTTCTAATAATTCATTAATAGTATCTTTAATTAATTGTACATCAACCATTTTCACACCTTATTTTTATATAATTACTTTTCATTTTTAAAATTTTATAAATACTAATAGTAGTAAGTTTTTTTAAAGTAAACTACAATATATATTAATAGGTTGATACTTATTAATATATTGTAAAAATATATTTTTGTAAACAATATTAAAAAACATTTATAATTAATGATAAATTATGATTACTTTAAATACTTGGAACACTTTATTTACTGGAAAGTACGGTACTCAAGAACTAACTATTCTTTATAGTGGTGACTACTTTGTTTCTTTTTTAAAATCTAGAGATCAAAATGATGTGTTGGTACAAGTATACAAAGTATTTGCTGTTATTGGAGATGTAGAAGTATTTTCAGAGACCCTTCCTCATCAGTGTATGGTTTATGAAAAACATTATGGTATTGGTCCTAAAAATACATATAAGTTTTTAATATTAAATACTGAAACAGAATATATTGATAGTAATACTTTATCTTATCATGTTGATAAAAAAATACAAGAACTAAATAAATTAACAGGTTCTATAATTTCAGTAATAAAATCTTATGATTTAAAATTAACTTCTTTAAAATTAATATCTTCAGAATATAGAGATCACTTTTTTGCTGATCCTACAATAATTAAAGTATTAACTAATATGCCAAAAGGTGCTGAAATTTCAAGTATAACTACTATTGATAAATTATTAATAGGTAAAAAAGATAATGTTACAGTTAATTCTACTCTTGAAAATTTAAGAAGTGTAGTTGTATTGGGTGGAGAATTAGATAGTAGATTATTTGCTGTAAAATTAGTTTCAGAAATTTATTTACTATCTTCGAAAACAATTATTATTTTTGATGATAGCGGTGTTTTTAAAAGTTTATCTTATCCTCAACTACAAGAAGATATTCTTCAAAAATATGATCCTACTTTAGGAGCTTTTGGTTTTCCTTCTAAATTTTTTGAATATTTTCAAAATCTAAATATCCCTTTAGGTTTAATTTCAAAATCTGCTTTTAATTATACTTTTAAATTAGTAGATGTTTCTGAAAAAATAATTAATAAAGTTTATGATTCTAAGCTTAATACTGTTGAAGAATTAATTATTAAAATAAAAGATTTAAAAGTAGATGAGGAAATTACAGATTTTGAAAAACAAAGATTAATATCTAAATTATTATTAATTAATAAAAAATATAATGGTTGTTTTGGGAAAACAAATGTTGATAAATTATTTGAAAATAAATATAAACATCTTGGTTCTAGTAAAATTATTAAAATAAATAAAGAAGATCCATTATATTGCTATTATATTTTTTCTATTTTAAAAGAAATTTCATTAAATGTTAATAATGATCTTTTAATTGTATTTCCAGAAAGTTCGGATTTGTTTAATAATGTGTTTGTTAATAAAGATATAATATCTTTATTGTGTGGAAATTCAAAACTAAATTTTATACTTTCCAGTGAATATATTTCAGATATAGGTAATTTAGATTTTGTAGATGTTAAAATAGAAATGATTGAGGATAATGATGCTGTTATTAAATATCCTACACGAGATCCATTGAGATTATTATTAAGACCAACACTTAGTAGTAGTAATATTAAATTAAGATATTAGTCAACAAAAAAGCATTTTGTGAATTTTATTTAACAAAACCTGTATTAATGATACCTTTATATAGTAGTGAAACCATTATGTTTATATAGGTTCCCTTCTTTTTAATATATAATACTTCCAGAAGAACTAACTTATTTTTGAAAATTAATTTGCTTTTTGAATTTATATAATTAAGAACATATATGATGATAAACTCAAATTTTAATTTAAATATATAGGATGTGGTAAAATGGCTATGAAATGTCCAGAATGTGGTAAAAATACTGTTTATAAAGATCCAAAAACAGGAGAACTAGTTTGTAGAAGCTGTCATACTGTAATAAGCGAAGATATGGTTGACTTAGGTAAAGAATGGAGAAACTTTGATCAAGGAAATACTTCAGAACAAGCAAGAAGCGGTTCACCTATGAAGTATGTCAAGATGAATAAAGGTCTTGAGACTATGATCGAAAGAAGTGGAAGAGATTTAAGAGGTAATAAACTATCATCTAAATCTAGAGCTCAAATGTATAGATTAATTAAATGGCATAAAAGATCATCTATATCAAATTCTATGCAAAGAAATTTATCTATAGCTTTAACTGAACTTAGAAGAATTGGTTCTTATTTGAATATTTCTGATTCATTAATAGAAACTGCTGCATTATTATACAGAAAAACAGTAGAAAAAGGCCTTATTAGAGGTAGATTAATAGAAGCTGTTGTTTCTGCAGTATTATATTCTGTATGTAGAACATATAATGTTCCTAGAACTTTAAATGAAATGGCAGAAGCAAGTGGTTTAACTAAAAAAGAAATAGGTAGAACTTATAGATTTATAGTTAAGGAACTTGATATTGCCGTACCTTTAACAGATCCGACATATTATATAAGTAGATTTGTTTCAGTATTAGGTCTTGGAGGCAAGGTTGAAGAAACAGGTAAGGAGATAGTTAAAAAAGCTATTGCTAGTGGTTTAATTTCCGGTAGAGGACCTACAGGTGTTGCAGCAGCTGCTGTTTACATTGCTGCTTTAATGGAAGGTGAACGTAGAACTCAAAAAGAAGTTGCTAATGTTGCTGGTGTTACTGAAGTTACTATTAGAAATAGATACAGAGAACTTAAAGCTAAACTTAAACTGAAAATAGAAGGAGCATAAATCTTCTTCTTTTTCACTCCTTTTTATTATTTTTTTATTTTCACTATTTTTATTCCTATTAAATTTTTTCCAATTAATATTGCTGTTTTATTACTATACATAAAAATAGTTGCAGGAAATAAATAACTTTTAGGAGCAAATCTTATTTATTTAACAAACTGATTACCTTTTAGTATTTTATTTTGTAAATCATAGCTGTATATAAAATTTTCAAGAATTTTTTTTTAAATTAATTTTCTATTCTATTGATACATATGTGTACCTATTGTTTCAAAAAATTTAGCATCTCCTCCAAAACAATTATAATATTGTTTTTCTTTAATAATATCTTCAGATATATTTTTTAAGGCTTTTTTACCTTCAAAAACAAAAATATTTTATTTATTTATTTTTTTGTTTATTAAATCTAAAGTAGGCAGAATAATTTCAGATTTGATTTTAAAGTTTTTAATAGCATTTTTTTTAAAATTATATTTAATATTTTTTCATATCTATTAATAGTAAGATAAATTTTTATAAGATTATTTTTTTTAAAAAGAAGTGTATATGTTTATAATAAGTATTACTTAAAATTTTTATTGTATAATATTTGTTTTTAAAATTAAATGGTGATAATTTGTTTAAGATATTTAGAAAAAATAAAAAAAATGTTGTTGACAATCAATCAAAAATACCTACACCTTCAATTAAAGTTAAGAGGGTAATAAATCCTATATTTAAAAAAAAGGCCAAAGGTACAAAAAGTAATCCTACTTTAAGAGAAGCAAAAAATAAATTGAAAAAGTATCATTCTGAAGAGATACATGGTTTTTTGAAAAACCTTGGTACTAAAGAAAATCCTGCAAGAAGTCTTCTAGCTAAAGGTATAGATGCAAGGCAGTTAAAAAAAAGAGGTTTTAATGTTGTACTTTTAAAAAATTTAGGTTTTGGAATTGGTGAATTACATATACTAGGTTTTAATGCTTTGGATTTAATGAGAACAGGTGTTACTTCTCTTGAATTTAAAAAAATTGGTATTAATGCTGTAAAACTTTACAAAGAAAATATTAGTGCTAGTTTGTTAAAAAAAATTGGTTTTGGAATTGGTGAATTAAAGAATGCTGGTTTTGATGTTCGTAAGTTAAAGACTGCTGGTTTTGGTGCTGGTGAATTAAAAAAAGTTGGTTTTGGAGCTGGTGAATTAATGAAAGTTGGTTTTGGAGCTGGTGAATTAAAGAAAGCCGGTTTTGGTCTTAAAATTTTAACAGAAATTGGTTTTGGTCCTGATAAATTAAAGAAGGCTGGTTTTGGTGTTGGTGAATTAAAAAAAGGTGGTTTTAAAGCTCGTCATTTACGTAATTTTGGTTTTGGTGCTGTTGAATTAAAGAAAGCTGGTTTTACTGCTGTTGAGTTAAAGAAAGCTGGTTTTAGTTTTAAAATATTGTCAGAAGAACTACAGTTTTCTACTGTTGAATTAAAAAGTGCAGGTTTTGGTGTTAGGGAATTCCATAATGCTGGTTTTAATGGTGTTAGTTTAAAAAAAATGGGTTTTAGTGTTGGTGAAGTGTTGAAAATTTATAACTTAAAAACATTAAAAAAAATTGGTTTTACTGCTGTTGAATTTAAGAATGCTGGTTTTGGTCCTAGAATTTTAAAAGAATCTGGTTTTGGTAATGTTGCAATAAAATCTGCTGGTTTTAAACTTATAGAATTGAAAAAGGATGGTTTTACTGCTAGTGAATTATCAGGTATAGGGTTTACTGTTAAGGAATTAAAGGAAGTAGGGTTTACTGTTAAAGAATTAATAAAAGAACGTTTTACAATTAAGGAATTGATACAAGGAGATTGTTCTGCTAAAGAATTAAGAGGATCTCTTAGGAATATTAATTTTAAAAGAGCTGGTTTTAATATTATTAAATTAAAAAATATAGGTTTTACTTGTCTTGAGTTAAGAAATAGGGGTTTTAATATTGTAGATTTAAAAAATGCTGGCTTTGGAATCGTGGATATAGTTTCTACAAACAGGTTTACAATTTCTGAACTATTACAAACAGGTTATTCTCAAAAAGAAGTTAATTTAGCATTTGGAAAACTAAAATCTAAAGGTACTAAAAAATAAAATTT
>CAYXWT010000008.1:0-20889 GCA_964468895.1 uncultured archaeon
TAATTAGTTATTTGCTACGGCCAATAAGTTTTTAGAAATACATAAATTATACTTTGTTACTAATTATATATAATAATTAAATAAATGATGTTTTATGAAAGATTCAATTAAATTATTTAATAATAAAAAAATAAGAACTGAATAAAATAAAGATCAAGAAAAATAGTGTTTTTCTATAGTAGATGTTATTTCTATATTAAAATATTCTAATTTTTCTAAAATCAAAAAAATATTGAAACACACTTCCTGAGAGGCTACTTAAATAAAGAAATGAAACGATAACAAATTGTCACCAGTTGAAATTTATAGCTTAATATGGTAAATATAGATCTATAGATGTAGCAAATACTAAACAATTATTAAGAATTATACAATCAGTTCCAAGCAAAAAAAGTCGAACCTTTTAAAGTATGGCTAGCTAAAGTTGAAAACGATCGTATTGACGACGAAACTTAAAATCCAGAACTTACAATTGACCGAGCAATGTATATTTATTTACAAAAAGGATATTTTAAAGAATAAATTATACTAAGATTAATTATTTTACAGATTTTACTTTAAGTGCTTTTCTAATATCTTCTAAATCAAATAAATATAAATCTTTTAAGTTTATTTTACTTGTAAACTTTTTTGCAAATATAATGTATTTTTCATTTCTAGAGTTATTATTCCATTTTACTAGCTTTGCTTTTTCTTTGAGATCAAAATATATCTTTTTTGCATTTATAGCTTTATTATTCCACTTACACTCAATAAAAGAAATATCTTTTGAGTTTGAATCTATTGCTACTAAATCAATTTCTGTATCTTTATACCACCATCTATTTATATTTGTAAAATTTAATTCTTTTAATATTTTTCTATGTAATATTAAATTATATATAACTTTTTCAAAAACAAAACCCATATATGTATTAAATTCACCTTTAATTTTATTTAATACAAAGTCTATATTTTCTGCTTCTAAAAAAACTTTATTTGGATAAATAAACCTAAACCAAAAATTAAAATAAGAATCACTAATTAAATATTGCTTTTTTCTATTTTTATAAGAATCTGTTACAGATTTATTTTCTACAATTATTTTTGTATTTTTTAAAATTTCTAAATATTTAGATAATTTAGATTTATCTATATTTGTATTTTGAACAATCTCTGAAAATTTATTTTTACCTATAGATATAGAATAAAGTATTAAAGTATAATTTTTAGGTTCTCTAAATTCTTCTCTTAAAATAATTTCTGCATCTTTAAACATATAATTATTTTTACTTAATACTGATCTTACATTACTCCAAAAATCAATATTAGGATTTAATAAATTTAAATAGGCAGGAGAACCACCAACAACACCCCATAAATTAATTATGTCTTCTACATTATATTCTGAAAAAAAAGATGATAAATGTTCTACATTTAAATTTAACACTTCTATTTGAGCGGTTCTTCTTCCATATAGGGGACTTTTATATCCAATAACTTCTTTTTCCATAACACTAACTGAAGATCCACACATTATTAACAAAACATTTAGTTTTTTTAATATTAATTCCCAAATTCTTTGAAATTCAGAAGGAGTATTTCTATTTGATTGTATTAAAAAAGGAAATTCATCTAAAATAATTATAAACTTTTTAATTTTTAGAGTATTTATAAAAATAATATTATTAGATAAATGTTCAAATAAAGAGTACCAATCATTAAAGATAATATTTTTTAAATTTAGATCTGGTAAAACTAAATTTAGTGTTTCTATAAAATATTGAATATTATTTTTATCACCAGAAGTACTACAAAGATAATAAATACCTGCATTTTTATTAAGAAACTCGTTTACGAGTCTTGTTTTCCCAACTCTTCTTCTACCAGATATTACAATAAATTCTGCGGTTTTAGAATTATATTTTTCTTCTAAAAATTTAATTTCTTCTAATCTGTTCACAAATTTAGTACTCATAGATATACTATATACAATAAAATATTTAAAAGTATGTTTTGTGGACAGTAAATTATCATAATTTACTAACCACCTATTATAATTATTACTTATAAGACAACCTAAAAAAAGAAAATCTTAAAGATAATGTGATAAATATAGAACTTATCTTAAATATACTTACAGAAGTTAGTAATAATGAACTTTCTAAAAAAGACAATCCTAATACTTTTAATAAATTTTATATCTATAAATGAAATAATTACAACAAATTTATATACAGGATGACAGGTTTGTTACATTCCTGTCACAATTATATGACAGGTGTGCAAAAAACAGGCTATTTAGATACTTAATTGTTAGAACCTAACTTCACCAGTTACTAATTTTTAAAAATACTAAATAAATAAATTCTAAAAAATAATTTTTTTTATATTTAATAGACACATAAATTTATAGTTCAAGTAATAAAGTTGTAAATTTAACAAATGGGATAAATATTACATTTGTATTATTTATTTTTCTTTGAGATTCAAAACTATTTGAAACTACATATGCTTTTTCTGGTTTATACTTTGTAATAAAACTAATTAAAGAATTTGTTAAATTTTCATTTTTTAAATTACTTTTTACTTCTATAGGAATTATCTTATTATTAATTTCTATTATAAAATCAACCTCTGCACCATGTTTTGTTCTCCAATATCTAACATCATAGTTTTTCTTTAAAAGTTCTATTAAAACAAAATTTTCTTTTAAAGCACCAAGATCACTTCTATCTAAAGAAAAATTATTTATTATAGAATTTCTTATACCTAAATCTAAAAAATAAATCATTTTACTTTTAACTAACTCTGTTCTTTTATTTGTATAAAACGGAGAGATAAACTTACATACATATGTTTTCTCAAAAATATTAAGAACAGATTTTAATTGAACATAATTATAACCACTAATTACAGAAAGTTCAGAATAGTTAATTAAATTACCTATTTGAATAGATAAAGCCTTAATTAATGTATATAATTTAAAATCATCTTTAATATTTTCAAGCTCTTTTATATCTCTAAGTACATATGTGTTATATATATTGGATAATAATTTCTTTTTAGAATTAATATCTTTTTCTAAGACAATTCTAGGATAACCTCCAAATAATAGATATTCTTCAAAATATCTATTTAAAATTTTTAGAATAGTTTCTTTATAATTTGAAGATAAATATAAATCATATAACTTTGAATCCTTTGATCTTAGATATTCAGAAAAAGAAAAAGAATATAATTCAAAACTAACAACCCTACCTACTAAATATCTTAAACTTTGGATAGATAACTCTATAGCTGATGAACCAGAAATAATTATTTTTATATGTTTATTAGTATCATAAATATACTTTAATGATCTTCCACTATCTTTTGCATAATGTAATTCATCTATGAAAAGTATATCAACATCTTTAATATATAATTTTATAAAAGATTCAATATTATTTACAAATAAATTTAAAATATCTATATTATCAAAAGTTATTACTTTTACTTTTTTTTTATTAAATTTATTGACAATATTAGTAATAAGAGTAGTTTTACCAACTTGCCTTGCTCCTACAACAGCAATTATTTCAGGAGACTTTATAAATTTAATTAACTCTTTTTCTATATCTCTAAATATATAAACCATATTATTATTAGAAACAAAAGATATATAAACTGAACTAAAATTTACTAAAAAAACATTTTAGCACGGTCAAAATTTAATAAAAATAAATTTTAGTGCCTAACACAGATAAGATTATAAAAAAAAGAAAATCTTAAAGATAATATGATAAATATAGAACTTACCTTAAATATTCTTACTGAAGCTAGTATTAATAAAATTTCAAATAAAGAAAACTCATATACTTTTAATAAAAATAGAGTTTATAATAACACCTAAAAATGCAAAAACAACTAATTTCTTAAAAAAAGAAACAAAGAACTGGTAAAATCATTACCAGTTTTAAAAATTTTATATCTACTTATTACTACTGTTAACTATATTAAGTTTACTTATAGAATTTGTTAAACCATTACAACTAACAATATTTCTAGTACCATAATGAGATATAGGGTATAAAACATCTAAATTTATAGTAGGTGTATTTTCATAAGTAATTCCATATTCTACAAGATCAATATACTCATTACCACAAAAAGCACTATCTGTTGTTAAAGTTCCTCCAAGGAAAGCACCAACATCATTATCATGAACATCTGAGTTAGATAATATCACTTGAACTTCTGGATTTTCAAAATTTCCATTTTGATAAACTTCAATACCTGCTGCACCTTCACCAGTTATAGGATCATAAAATCCATTAGCCCTAACTTCTACATTATTTATTATCTGAGTACCTTGATATATAAAAATTCCTGTAGAATCATTGTGTGCTACTTCAGAATTAATTAATTGTGAAGATGATACTTGCGCCAATTTTACACCAGTGCCATTATCGTTTGCATAACAATTTTCTGCAACAGAATTATTTTGTAACTCGAAACCAATATCATTATTTTGCTTAGCTTCTGAATCTTCTACATATGAAGAATCATATAATTCAAAACCAATATCATTAGCTGGTCCTGCACTACAATCATTAAGAGAAGATTCATTTGATAACTTAAATCCACTTTCGTGATTATAACGTGCAATACAATTTTCGGAAAATGCATTATCATATAATACAAAACCCGTATAATTACGTTTTGAAATAGATTGTTCAGAATGTGATTCATCTATTATCCAAAAACCTCTTCTAAAAATAAATTCTTCATTTGCTATAATATCATTTTTAACAACACAATTAAATCCAGAACTAGAATCCACTAAAACTATTCCACTAGTATTATTATAAGAAATTTCCTCTGAAAAATCAGAAATAACATCACAATTCCTAACTAGATTAGAATTTTCTACCCAAATCGCACTCTGATTTCCTGCTGAAAAATCAAAAGTTATTGAATGACCTTGACAATCTAAAACTAAATCATCTTCTTGATCATTAGATAAAATTAGTGTGTTATTAAAAGTTAAATCATTATTTAAAAGAATAGTTCCTGCAAAATTAAAAGAAATACTCTCATTATGATCATCTAAAAATTCTTGTGTTAAAATTCCTGAATTGTTTAAATCAAATCTATTTGTTTCTAAAATAGATATATTATCATAAACAGTAACCATTTCTGGATATACTGGTTCTATCTCTATTGGATCTTCAGGTTCAATTTCTTCAACCTCTACATTCTCAGAAACCATATCCATTAATGTTTAAGATGTTTTAAATTTATACTTTGATGTTGTAAATTGATTTTGCGTTTCTATAGTAAAATCATTTTTTAAAGTTGATTTAGCTTCTCCAGTTGTATTTATACTAGCTACTAAAAAACCAACTAATAATCCAACAACTAAAAATATAACACTAATTACTATAACATTTTTATTTACCATTTTTACACACACTCCTTTCTTCTTTTTAAAAAATTTAAAAATAACCTGTAACTAACTATGGTTAAGAGTTATACATAATAATATGACTAATAGTGAAAACATTTATATATGTTATTATTTATATAGGTAGAATTACTTTTTAATAATTAGCTCAATAAAATATATACTACAAAATTAATAAAGTTTTAAAGTTTTAAAGTTTTAAAAACTTATTAACTTTGTTATAATTTAGTCTTAAATTACTATCTAATTTAATAACTTTATAATCTATTTTGCTTTTTTTAAGTAGATTTTCAAAATAATTACTATCTTGACAAACTACGTTCTCTTCTACTTTTAAAACATTATAATTTCTTTCATATAATCTTTTTCTAAGTGTTCTTTTAGAAACAGATAAAACTAAAACAAAATTCATTTTTTTTAAAACGACTTTCATTAATTCAGACCACAAATGTCCTTCAAGAATAATATTTTTAGTTTTATTTTTTTTTAAATAATTAGAAATAGAGATATTTAATTTACGAATAGATACAACATATTCTTTAGAATTATCAATTTCTTCATAAGTTCCAAGATGATTGCTTGCTGAATAAGTTTTATCATTTAAAACTTTAAAATTAAGATTTGATTTTCTAGCAATTTCAGTAGCAATAGTGGTTTTACCACAACCAGGTACACCAGTAATTAAAATTAACATATTCGTTACACATTTTATTTATTTTTTTAAAAATAAATTAATTAAAGATTAAGAATAATATAGATTATTATCTTAATCTAATACTTTCTAAATCTTGAATAGAGTTTGTTGCAATATGATATTTTTTACTTAATTGTCTAGCAAAATCAACACAAGAATCTCCATGATTTACAAGTATTAATTTTGGCTTTGGATGTAAATTATTAATATAATTAAATAATTCAGATCTATAAGCATGACCACTAAAAGCATCAACAGTTTCAATTTTTAATTTAATTTCAAGAGTTTTAGTTTTACCATCGCCAACATTCATAGGTATAGACTTTAATCCTCTTTGTACTTTATAACCTAAACTACCTCTACCTTGATAACCTACAAATACAAGTAAGTTTTTCTCATCACTTGCAAGTTCTTGGAAATATCTTAAAGAAGCTCCACCTTCAAGCATACCTGAAGAAGCTAATATTACTGATCCTTTAGTTTTAAGAACATCTTCTCTTTTTATTTTAACATTATCAACAGTATTAAATAATTTTGATAAAAATGGAGAATTATTTTGTAAAACTCTAGTTTTTATATTTCTTTTAAGATATTCTGGATAAACTGTATGTATTGCAGAAGCTTGACGAGTCATACCATCTAAAAAAACATGCTCTACATTTAATTTACCTTGTCTTTTATATTCTTCTAAAGTTAACATTACTTCTTGAGCACGACCTACAGAGAAAACTGGTATTAAACAAGAACCACCTTCTTCAACAGTTTTATTAATAATATCTATTAATTTTTGTTCAGATTTCATTCTTGATGGCATTTGTGCTTTTCCACCATAAGTACTTTCAAGTATAAGTGTTTCAAGTCTAGGATAATTTATATCCATATTATTAAATAATCTAGTAAAACCAAATTTAATATCTCCTGAATAAACTAAATTTTGTTTTCCTTCACCAATATGAAGATGTACTGAAGCTGATCCTAATATATGAGCAGCATCATGGAAAGTTAGTCTTATTCCTGGTGCAATATCTGTAACATCTCTATAATTTCTAGTAATACAATGTTTTACAACTTCTTTTACATGTTCTTCAGCATATGGTGCTTCTCTTCCGTTCATTGTATAAACATTTATTAAATCAAATTGCATTAAAGCCATTAAATCTCTAGTTGGCTCAGTACAATATACTGGCCCTTTATAACCAGCTTTAAATAAATATGGTAAAAATCCACAATGATCCACATGTGCATGAGTAATAATTACTGCATCTAATTCATCAAGTGGAAATCTAAGAACTCCAAAATAAGGAAATTCTTCATTTTTATCAGCTACATTTATTCCACAATCTAATAATATTTTAGTATCAGGAGTTTCAAGAAGAATACAACTTCTTCCAACTTCTCTAAATCCACCAAGAGCTGTAACTCTAATCCAGTCTTTTTCACTTAATGGTGGAGAATAAATAGTTTGTGCAACTTGTTTTAAAAATTGTTTTCGCTCACTTGTATTTTTAAAAATAATACTTCTTACTTTTTTAAGAACTTCTGAATTTTCTGTTGGAGCTCTAATAATTTTAGGAATCCAACCAATTTGTTTTATAATTTCTTTAGAAACACAACCTTGTTTACCTATAACAACTCCAGGTTTAATTGCTTCAATAACAACTTCACTAAAAGTAGTATCAAAAAAGATATTTTTTAAATTTGCATCTATAGGTATAATTTCCTTTAATTTTACTAGTGCTTTAGATGGATCCATAAGAATTGATTTATCACTTCTTATATTTATCCTTTTTTTTAAATTTTCAGCAAGTTCACTAACTAAATATTTATCTTCAAAAAACAATAAAGGATTATTAGTATAAATTCCAATTTCTGGTCCTTCAGCCTCAACTTTGGAAATATTTATATTTTTTTTAGATAATACTTGTGAAATATATGTTTTTATTTCTTTAAATTTTTCTAATTCCATTTTTCATCACTTAACATTAAATATGCTCATTAATTTTTTTTCTAATTTTTTTAAAAATTAAATTTCATTCAAAATACAAAACTATTATGACTTTGTTTTGTATTTAAAAAAATAGTAACTAAAATATAATTATTCTAATTAATTATATTTTGCAATAGGCAGTTCTTCTACACCATTATTTCTGATAATAACTATTTTTATACCGTCTCCACCAGTATAAATATCTCTTTTTCGTGCAGAAGTAATAGCTTCTTTTGCAAGATTTATAGCATCTTTTTCAGTAAATGTATTTTTATAACCTTTATCTAAAACACTTAATGCAAATTCAGAACCTGAACCAGATATAGTATACTTCTTTTCTGGTATTACTCCACCAGAAATATCTAAACTAAATAAAGCAAGTTCACCTATACTTCCTGCAAGTATAAATTGTGTATAAAAAGGCATCATTCTATTTGAATTTAATATGTTTGATAATAAAGTTGCACAGGCCTTACTGTTTATTGGTCTACCATGTTCAAGTTCATAAAGATTAGCTTGAACTCTTAAATACCTTACAAGTACTAATGCATCACCAACACTACCAGCAATAGTTACAGCCAAATGATCATTTATCTTATAAATTTTAGTCATATCTTGAGCTGAAGATATATGACCCATTGTTGCTTGCATATCTGCAGCCAAAACAACACAATCTTTTGCAACAATTCCTACTGTTGTTGTACCAGTTTTATATGTATTCAAAATTAACACCTTTTTTTCTTTTTTTTAAAAATTATTATTTAGATTTAGCATATATTTGTGAAAATTTAATTTCATCAAAATCACAAACATCTAAAACTAATTGAACAAAAGAATACTTAAAATATTCAATTTCTTTAGGTAATGCTTGAGGTAATACTATTTCAGGACATTTACTATCAAAATTTATTTTTAATTGTTCTTTAGGGATAAAATAAAAATATTTTTCAATTAATGCATTAAATTTAGTATTATTATCTGAATATATTTCTTTTAATTTGATTGTATATTCTAAATCTTTACCTGCAAAATCGTGGTTAAAGTCAACTTGTACTCTTCCACCAGAAACACTTAATATTTTACCAGCTTTATCTTTAAAATTAATATGCATTCCAGCAATAGGCTTTACTTTTTCAGATTTAAATTCTTTTATAGGTACTAATTGTATCTTTTTAGGATCTCTTAAACCAAAAGCTTGTTCAGATTTAAGTGAAAAGGTTTTTTCTTGACCTTTAGTTAATTCTTTAATATTTTCTTCTACTAAAGGTAATAATTCTCCTTTTCCAAAAACTACTTTTAAAGGTTTATAAGAAATTTCAGAATTATAAATATTTCCATTTTTTGCATTTTCTTCAATAGTAGTATCTAATAATTCAGTAGTATTATTATCTTTAATAATTAAATCAATTTCTATTATATCTTTATTATTTATCATCATTCCACCATATTTTTATTTTCAATTTTAAGTCTACAAATATAATTGACAAATGTAGTTAATATAAGTTTTAGATATTAAATTTATTAAATTAAATATGTATTTCACAAATCATCAAAAATTAATATTTATTTTTTAAAAAATAAGTTTTATAAAAAAAGTTAACTAATATAATATTTTAAAAACAAAGATATTATAAAGCTTATTATTTGAATAATATCCTATTAAAATGTAGTTAATTTAAAAAATATAATCTATATTTAGAATAGATTTTATTTCTTAAAAAAACTATAATTATTCGATTTTTGAATCAAATTCACCAGATTTTAGTTTAGCAGTGAATTCTTTAACAGTTACGTTTTCAATATTAACTCCAGCAGATCTACAACTACCAGCCATTTCTAATAATGCTGATTTCATAGTTCTTGCCACTAATTGAGGATATTTAGCTTTTGTGATTTTTTTAAGTTGATCAAAGCTTAAATTTCCAGAAACTTCTTCATTTACTTTTCCAACAGCTTTCTTTATACCTAATTCTTTTTTAATCAAAGCACTTGTTTGAGGAGAACCAACTTCAATAGTAAAAGATTTGTCTGAATCTATATTTATTATAACTGGTATTTTCATACCTTCTAAATCTTTGGTTTTTTTATTAATTTCTTCAACTACAGCCATTGTATTTATACCCATTGGACCTAAAGCTGGGCCTAATGGAGGACCAGCACTTGCCTTTCCTGCATCAATTAAAACTTTTATTGTTTGCATAATCATTAACACCTTTTTCTTTTATTTAAAAATTTAATTTAAAATTTTTATATTTTCTGCTTTTATAGTTATTGGAATTTTAACAGCTGCATCAAATAATTCAATTACAACTTCTTCTTTAGAAACATTAACTCTCATAACTTTTGCTCTAGCACCTTTAAAAGGACCTAATATAATTTCAACAGTTTGTCCTTGTTTAATAGAACTCATAAGTGGTCTAGATTCAAGTATTCCAGTTATTTCTTTAATATTTATTTTACCTTCAACTATTTGTCCACCTTTTATATGGGGAACATTATGTATTAATAGTTCAGCAGTTTTCTTAGAATCTGTTTCTATTAATATATAGCCTTTTAAATCAGCCATCTCTACTAATGAATAAACTGATAAACCATCATGTTGTACTTTATGGTAGAGCATATCTATAATTACTCTTTCTTGTCCAACAGTTGTTCTTACTGTAAAAATCATACATTGCCACCAATTAAACTAAATATCAATTTAACTACAAAACCAATAACACCAATAATAACCATTCCTAAACCAATAACTTTAGCCATAGTCCAATATTCATCATTAGTTGGTTTTTTAGCAATCAAAAATATTCTTTTTGAAGATTTAAAAAATTCACTTAATTTACTCATTTTTTTCCCAATTTATTTTTCCAAAAATTTATTTTATTTTTTATTTAAATCAAACACTAGCAATATCTAAATCAAGTTGTCCTTTACTATGAAATTCATCTGTATCTTGAAGATAAGGTATTTGAGCACCAACTATTACAGCCATAACCTTAATTTTATTTCTAGGAAGATCATCATCAACCATAGCACCCCAAATTATATGAGCATCAGAGTTTATCTTTGAAGCAACAGTTTCTACTATTAATTCTGCTTCTTTTAAAGTCATATCCTTTCCACCAAGAACATTTACTAAAGCTTTATTAGATGAACTAATATCTACATCTAAAAGTGGTGATGTTAAAGCATTTTCTACTGCTTCCATAGCTCTAGAATCAGCGCTACTTCGCTCACCATTACTTTCTCCAACACCAATCATAGATAATCCACCTTTAGAAAGTACAGTTCTTAAATCTGCAAAATCTAAATTCATAATTCCACATTTAGTTACAAGTTCAATAATACCTTTTACTGCTTGAGTTAATATTTTATCAACTTCTTGAAAAGCAACTTGAAGTGGTAAATCTGGAGCAATTTCTAAAATTTTATCATTTGGTATAATAATTAAAGTATCAACTTCTTTTTTTAATTTTTCTAGACCTTCTAAAGCATTTTCAATTCTAGTTTTTCCTTCAACAGCAAATGGAAGTGTAACTACACCTACACAAAGTAAACCTGCTTCTTTTGCAATTTTTGCAACTACTGGAGCTGCACCAGTACCAGTACCACCACCAAGACCACAAGTTATAAAAACCATATCTGCATCTTTACAAAGCTTAGAAATTTCAGCTTTAGATTCTTCAGCAGCACCTTCACCAACTTCTGGATTAGAACCTGCTCCAAGTCCTCTAGTAGTTTTCTTTCCAATTAATATTTTCCTATCAGATCTAATTCTAAGTAATGCTTGTGCATCTGTATTTAAAGCAATAGTTTTAGAACCATCAATACCAACTGTATTCATTCTATCTAAACTATTACCTCCAGAACCACCCACACCTATAACATATATTTCTGGTAGTGAAGAATTTAAAAATTCTTCAAGTGCTTTATTATCATCAATAATTTCTTGCTCTTTACTAACTTCTTTAACCAAAGGTTTCACCTCTAAACAAATATAAAAATTAATTTTAAAAAAATAGTTTTATAATTTATTTAAAATTTAATGTATATAAAAACTAATTTAATAAATATAAATAATATATACTACTATAAAATTAAGAAAAGAAAAGTTTAAATACAAATCTATTGCTATATTTAATACTTAAAATTAACAAAATAAATTATATTTAACTAAATATTATATAGAAGTAATAGTATTAAAAAACCTATTATTCTAATCTTAATATAATTAAAAATATAAAAGGTAATAATTATGATTTCACTAAACATTAAAAAAATTGCAAAAGATATTAAAGATATTAAAATACAAGGTGCTAGCAAAATCGAATTAGCAGCTATAAATGTAATTATTGAATATATTAAAAATACAAAATTAGAAAATACAAAATTTATTAATGAAACTATAGAAAATATTAATTTTTTAATAAAACAAAGACCAAATGAACCAAAATTAAGAAATTCAATGAATTACATATTAAATAAAGTTCATAAATACAAAAATAAAGAAAATAGAACTAAATTAGTTTTAGATATTAAAAATTATGAAAAAAACACTATTATTGCTAATAAAAACATTGCAGATTTAGGATCAGAATTAATTAGTGAAGGTAGTATTATTGTAACACATTGTCATTCAAATTTAGTAGAACAAGCCTTAATAACAGCCTATAAAAGAGGGGTTATATTTAAAGTGTATAATTGTGAAACAAGACCTAGATATCAAGGTAGAATCACATCTACTAAATTGATAGAAGCAGGTTTAGATGTAACAATGATTACAGAAGGAGCTGTAACACATATTCTTAAAAAAGCAGATTTATTTTTAACAGGTGCTGACGTTGTATTTGCAGATGGAAGTATAGTAAATAAGGTTGGTACATATTTAATTAGTATTTCTGCACAATATTTTAAAACACCACATATTGTTTTAACTTCAACACATTGTTGTGAATCTAATTTAATTCTAAATTTATCAGAAACTATTGAACAAAGAGATGGTTCTGAAATATGGAGTAGTAGCGAAGGTAAACCTGATAAATTAAAAATAGAAAACCCTGCTTTTGATGTAATACCTAATGAATTAATAGATAAATTTATTACTGAAGAAGGAATATTTTCTGCAGAAACACTTTATTTATGGGTTAATCAAAATATTTTAAAAAAATAAATCAAATATTTTTAAAAAAAATCACCAATACCCTTTTGCTTTTTTCCATTTAAAAGTTCATCTTTAGTTATACCAAAAACTTCTAAAATTGGATAAACTGAAGGTATTAATTGATTATTAATATAATAATCTATATCATAATCTTTTTCAGAAACTAATTTAAAATATCTTGCTTTTGAAGAAATACTTTTAGAATTTGTATTAGTTATAATATATTCTACTAAATCTCCACTTTTAAAACTTATATTTTTTTCTTTAGCATTTTCTATTGCAAAAACTGCAGGATTCATAGTTTTATAATTATTTATATTTTTATGAACTATTGACTGTATTATAAGATCCTTATTATTAATAATTCTATTTTGTAACTTTAAAATAATTTCTTTTATATAAGAAACTGCTTTTTTTGAATCTTGAGAATTTAAAACAATTTCTAAAACTTTTTTTTGAGTAGTTTTAACTAACTCACACCAATCTCTTCTAACATACTCAAAACCTTTTATTTTTAGGTTTCCATTATAATCAAGCATAGCATATTTTTTTTTAGCAGCTTTATCACTACCTCTAGATTTTACAAATATAGCACTTTTAAATAAATTTTCTAATTCTAAATACATTTCTTTTGGAAGATTAGAATTTATTTTATTTATATCATTTTCAAGTTCTTTTAGATTAGTAAATTTTACAAAACAAGAATCTGTATCACCATAAACTACTTGATAACCATAAGATTCAAAAGTAGAAATAAGTTCTTTAATTTTATTTCTTACTAATAAATACATTAATTCAAGACATTTAGAACAATACCACCTAGATCCTGCAAAACCAAGATAACCATACGTTGAAGCTAACAAGATTTTAATAGCATATTGTCTAGAGTACAATGAACTATATTCTGCAGACAAAGGCTCTTTTGATTTCATTTCTTTTTTAAATTTTAGTCTAATATTTAAAAGAGTTTTAAGTAATTTAGGTATAAAACCTACTTTGTCAAAAGTTATTTTCTCTCCAAGTACAATTTTAAAATTATTAGAATCTGTATTTAGTGTTTCAGGACTTATATTATACGATATTAATAAAGAAATATGATAACTTCTAAAATCTAAAACTGCTAAATTTTCATATAAACCAGAACTAGGTTGATAAACAAAAGCACCAGTAAAAGTATGTTTATATCTTTCATTAATTTCATTTTTATTAGGTTTGTTTGGAATTAATAAATTATTTTTAACATAATCTTTCATAAATAATTTTTCAACCATTTTAGAAGCTGAAGAATAAAGTACATCTATAATTGGAGAATCTAAAAAGTATGCCATTTCATAAACAAAACCAACATAATTCTTTGCAAGATAATCTACAGCTAAACATTCATCTAAAACACAATCAATAATATCTTTATAGTTATTAGCTAAATATTTAGATCTTATTTGCAAATTATCTAATTTTATTTTACTTTCACCAGTAATATTAAAATAAACAGAATTAAGATCAAATTTAGAATAATTAAAAACTTGAAAATAATTTAACAATTTTATTAATTTATAAACATCAAAGTGAATAATACCTTCTAAATAAAACTTTTTATTTTTAGACTTATCAAATATCAACTTTCTAGGATTAAAATCTAATTCTTCATCTGTTAGAAATAAATATCTTTTAGCAAGATATTTAAAATCAGAATAACCATTATAAGTATAAATTATATCTGGATCTTTAGAAATTATAAAATCTTTAAAACTAGAAATCAAGTCAATTTCATTATCAAACAATTCTAAAACTAAATTTTTATCTTGAAATTTATTTAAAAGATCTTCTTTCAATTTATTATTATTTAAATCTCTGTTTATTAAAAGAAAAATGTTTTTTATATTATTGCTAACATAAGATATAGAAATAATTGGGTCTTTTTTAGCATTAGCTAAATTACTATCTTCAGACATTAAAGTTTTAATATTAAAACAACCACTGTTAAATTTAGATATTTCAACAACATCATTTGATTTTAAATCTATAACTAAATTCTCTGAATTTAAAATTAATTCTACATTTCTAAAATTACATAACGAATAATCTAAAAAAAACCTATAAATAAAAGGAACATCATATTCATGTAAAGAATAATTATCTATTTCTGGAAAGTCTTGATTTTGAAGTTTATTTTTGATTTCTACTAAATCATCAATAGTATTAAATTTAATTTTATAAACTTTAGATTTGTTTTCTTTTATTTCTTCAGTAATACTTTTTACTGAAATATTATTTTTAATAAAATCAACAGATTTTAAAATTTCAGTATCTGAACCATAAAAAGAAATATAAAAATAAGGATAAAAGTCTACAATATAATCTTCTTTAAAGCCACTTTTATTTTTAATAGTCACAAATAGATTATTCTCTTTATAATAGGAATCTAAAAGTACACCTTTTATAGATTTATTCTCAACCAGACACATATTAACTCAAAATAAAAGAAAATAAAGAAATTAATTATTTAGTAATTAAATACCAATTATTAAACTTACTAAAAAACCAATTACACTTAATAATATTAAAAACGCAAATGTTATCCAAAAATTCTTTGTTTTAAATAAATTTTTAGTGAAATGATAATACATTACAATAAGATAAACAAAAATACCTAATCCTACCAATAATATCAATACAACACCAATTATATTCCAAACACTAAATATTGGCATAGCAGTACTACTTGAAATCAACAATGGATTTGTCATTATTCTAGAAAAGTATGTTAGTAAACTAGGCATAAATATTAATGAAATAGCCATTGTGAAAAAACTATAAATTACTATAGGAATCTTAAAAGATGCTAGACCACCTAAAACTTTTTCAAAGCCTTTTTTAGGCATTTTATTTTTACCTAATACAAAGTATGCAATCAAATAAAATATAAATCCTAATATAAACCAAGAAACAACTACACTTTTTAAAAATTCATATATAGCCATTACGCCAAGGTATGGGACTCCTAAAATCACATAAAATAAAAAATTAACAATAAATGCAACAAGCATAATAATAATTGATTCTTTATAATTTACTTTATTAAAAAAATATTCTACTAATGCTTTGGGACCACTTAATTTTTTGGGATTATAACTTAACAATTTATCCACCTTCTTTTTATTTAAAACTGTTTTTAAAATATAATATAAATAAACATAATACTTAGAATGAAAATATATTTAATACTTATTGTTTAATAAAAGAATTTCATTTAACTAAAAACTAAAACAAATATTTTATAAGACAAATATTAAAAATACATCTAATCTAAAATATTTAATTTAAAAATTATTAATTTAAAAAATTTGATTATGAGTTCTATTAAAAAACAAGTTTATTCAAAACCTTTTAATTTAGTTTTTGAAAATAATTATCCAAACTTATTTGTAGGTCCTGGATTTTATAATAATTATTACTCTGCAAAATTATCAACACCTAAACAATGGGTGAAAGATAAAGATATTAATAACATATCTAATTTTAGAAAAAAACAAGAATTTACCTTAAAAAGATATAATAAAGAAGATATTAGAAAAGAAAATAAAAATTTAGAAGAAATGCAACTTTTAACTCAATCAATAAAAACTACTGAAATGGAAATTGATTTTGAAAGAAAACCACGATTAGTAAAAGAACAGTTTTCAGGGATAAATAACTCATCATATCAATTAAATAAATTTAAAATTTCCGAAAATATAAGAGTTCCTAGAAATATAGACAAAATAGTAAATGATTACGATCTTAAAGCTAAGGAAGGAATTATTAATTTATATACAAAAACAAAAGATATATATAAAACTCAACAATTATTAAGTATAGGATTATTAGGTCTTAAAAATAACAGAATTTTAGTACCAACTAAATGGTCTATAACTGGTTGTGATGATATAACTAGTAAAGAAAAAATACTTGAAAAAATAAGATATTATCCAGAAATAGATGATTTTAAAATTTATAATTATTCAATATATAAAAATCAATTTATAATATTATTACTACCAAGCTATTGGGGTTTTGAAGTTATAGAAAAACAAAATGAAAATTACATGATTGATTATGAACTTAAAGATCCTAAAAAAAAATATGCTTCTAATGTGACAGGTGGTTATTATGCTTCAAGATTAGAAGTTACAAATTATTTAGAAAATATTAAAAAACAAGCAAAAGTAATTATATTTAGAGATATTGGTAAAGATTACATCTCTCAAGGTGTATGGATTGTTAGAGAAGCTATTAAAGAAACACTTAAACAAAAGCCTATTTTGTTTAATGATATCAAATCTGTTATTAATTATTTAAATAATAATTATAATAGTATAAATGTGTCTGATTTTATAAAAAAATCAAATGTAATTAAAGAATTCAAAAATCAAAAAAGTATATTAAATTTCATATACAAATAATAAAAGCTAAAATACAAAAAATAATAACAACTAAATCTATACAAATAGTAACTTGCCATTCTTTAATTCTTTTTTTAAATAATATAGGTAAATACATAAAAATATGTGTCCAAGAATAAATCTTGTTATAAGGCATTTTTAAAGAGCCATCTTTTTGTAAATCTCCTAGGCTTCTAACTTTTAGTTTACCTCTAAGTTTTAATATAATTTCTATAAACCATGGAATAAATATTATTATTGAAAATAACTCAATATCTCCAATAATACTTATTGTTGCAAAAAAAGCACCAAACAAATATGTGAATGAATCTCCTGGTAAAATTTTTGCAGGATACCAATTAAAAACTAAATAACCTAAAGCTAAACCACATCCAATAAATGAAATAATTGTTGCTTCTATTCTACCATTTATTAATAAAAAAACACCTAAAGCCAAGCAAACAATAAACATTAAGGATCCTTCTAATCCATTCATTCCTGCAAGCATATTTGTAGAATTTGAAACAATTATAAAAAATAAGGGAATAAATAAAAAATAATACAACACACCTAACTCTAAAGTGATATTAATTAAAGGGATAGTCATTGTAGAATTACCTATAAAATAAAAGACTAACGGAATAGAACCAAATATTGTCAATAGTGGTTTGAGCCATGCAGGTAAACCAACTCTTAGTTGATGATCACCATATTTATTTTTTGTAGGAGATTCGTTAAATTTGATGTCATCTAAAAAACCTACAAAAGTAACAATAGCTATAGAAAATAAAGCAACAATTATTAAATTAAAATTTAAGTTATATTTTAAATAATATGATAAAATATATAATATTAATAAAACAAATAAAAAAGCTATAAAAATAGGAATCCCTGCTGAAGTTGGGATAGCAGGTTTATTTTTCTTTTGCTGATCTATAGCAATTATTTTTTTAGATCTTAAAATTGGAATAAATGTTTTTATAAATAATAAACTTAAAATAAAAGAAAGTAGAAATAAAATAAAATAGTTCATAACACTCAAAAATAATTTTAACTTAAATTCATATCTTCATAATATTTATTAACTTCGTCTTTATTTACTTTAAATGTTTTTGTAGTGTAAGAACTATATACTTCAGAAACATATTTTTGAACACTTTCTTCTTTAAACCAAATCTTTGCAAATATAGAATTATTTACAACTGGATTTAGAACATACATTTCAGATTTATTTTCTGATCTATATAAAAACATTGGAGTACCATTAATTAATTGTGGATTTTTTTGCCAAGTAGTAGGTACAAGATCGAAATTTGTTTCTGTAAACATAGCTCCTCTACAATTATATCTTACTTTATTAGTAACTGGAGTATATTCTTTAGTACAAGGTAGTGTCATACCGTTATATTTTATAATTCTAGGATCTGAAAAATTTGTAGTTCTATAGGCATAAATTGCAAAAGAATTATATTTTGAAAAATAAGATGTATCTGATAAAATATAATCTGCATCATATTTTTTTAATAAACTTATAGATTCATTTAAATCATCTGTAATTATCAATTTTGCAAAATCACCATCACCTTCCAGACTAGAATTTGTATTATCTGTACTTGCTTTTCTATCTGTAAAATATGTAATCCAATGACCTTGATCCCACCAATTCATTATTTTTATATCTGAAGATGTATTTTCATTTATCCAATCAAAAGTATTCAACCATCCAGGAGCTTGATCTATTGGTGGAACTTTAGTAGATATAAAATGAATTCCTGAACCTATGCTTGTAATTAATAAAAATGCAATTACTATTGCACAAACTCTTTTTGCAAATAAAGATTTATTTTTAACCCAATTAAAATAAATATAGGCAATAAAACCAGTACCAGCAGCAATTGGAAGTCCTAAAGTATAAGTAAACTTTAATTTAACCCACGCCATAAATAAAGTTATTAATAGCCAAAAGAAAACCATCAAAGTGATATAATCTTTATGATCTTTTTCAAAACCAAATAAATTTGGCCATATTAAATATACTATCATTAATATCAATGCCAAGAAAGGAATTATTACTAACAAATTATATTTCATCAAGAAAAATTGATAACCTGTATTTTCTTCACCAACAGTTTTAGAAATGACATCTGTTTCAGGGATATTTTCTTTATTAATTCTATCTATATTGTCAGAATTAATAGGTAAATAATCTGAAACATATTTTGTAGTTTTATTTATCCAATGAGTACCTGTAGCAAGTGTTGCTATTGAAAAAAACAAAACACCTATAATAAACATTATTTTTACAAATATCGCAATTTTTTTATTTGTGAAATTCTTTAAAGCCATATATACAACAGTAGTTCCAAAATAAGCAATTAAAACTAAAGGTATTAAAATAAACATATCCCACGTAGCAGCCATTAGTCCAAAAAATATTGCTGCAATAACTGCATAAGTTAAATGCTGCTTTGTATTTTTTAAATTTTTAACAGCTTTAATTAAAAATATAAATCCAATTATTAACCATAAAAAACCTAAAGCATCTTCTTCAAAAAATCCAGCCATAGTTCTATAAACAAACGCTGGTATACTAGCGGCCACTATAGCCATAACTAGTCCTACTTTCTTAGTATACATCTCTTTACCTAAAAAAAACATAGCTAAAGAAATTAAAGCTCCAAATATAGCAGGGAGAAATCTAGCAAAACTCATAAGCAGCCATTTATCATAACCTGCCCCAAAAGTAAAAACTTTATATATTAAAGCTGTGAAATACCACAATACTTTTGGTCTAGAACTATAACAAGAACTTCCTTGAGCATAAAATCCTAGTGGGTCACATTCTGGAAGATCTCCTTGAACAACATATCCAGTAGCTCTTAAGTGCCAGTAAGGATCAAATTCAAACATATAGTCATATTTTAAAAGATGAGATCTAATAGAAAATCCTAATATTAGAATAAGAATTATTATTATTAAAATATTAAACTTAGAATCTAAAAAACTTTTTTTGTTATTAGAAATATCTTCTGAAGACACAATTGCTTTAGAATTATGTTTTTGCTTTTTAACACTCATATAATCACATAATATTTTAAATATATAATCAACTAAAAAAATAAATATTCATACTAAATTTTAAATTTAGAATTATAATATATTAAATACAATTGTTTTTATAAATATATAAGTAGTAAAAAT
>CAYXWT010000009.1:0-1706 GCA_964468895.1 uncultured archaeon
GCATCTTCTAGTGTTTTTCCTTTTGCTATCTCTGTAAGCATAGAACTAGTTGCAATTGCAGCAGCACATCCTAGTGTTTTAAATTTAATATCTGTAATATACTTTTGATTATTTTTATTTTCATCTATTTTTAGATATATTTCTATAATATCTCCACATACAGGATTTCCTACTTGTGCACTTGCATCTGCATTTTCAATAACACCTAAGTTTTTAGGATTTAAAAAATAATCTAGTACTTTTTTATTATATTCTACCATATTGAATCATATTTTTTTATTTAAAGTTATTTAGAATATTATTTATATTTATAAGGATTCATTTTTCTTAATAAATCTATTACTTCTTTAGTTTGTTGAATAGTATAATCTATATCTTCAAGAGTTGTTTCTTTTCCTAAACTAAATCTAATAGTTCCATGTGTGTCTTCTTTTTTAAGACCTATAGCTAATAGTACATGGTTTGCTTCTAAAGTATTAGAAGAACATGCTGAACCTGTAGATACAAAAACACCTCTATTATCTAGATGTAATAATATAGCTTCTCCTTCAGCACCTTTAAATGAAACATTTACATTATTACAAAGTCTATTTTCATTAATAGGTCCATTTATCCAACAATCTTCTATTTCTAAAAGACCTTTTATTAATTTATTTTGTAAAGATTTTATGTGTGTGATATCTTTTTCTGTAATAGAATTTATTGCACTTGCAAAACCTACAACTCCAGGAATATTAACAGTTCCACTTCTAAGACCAAACTCTTGACCTCCACCAAATATAAGTGGATTTAAATTAATATTATCTTTAATTAACAATGCTCCTACACCTTTTGGTCCATAAATTTTATGTGCATTAATGGTAAGTAAATCTATTTTTAAGTCTTCTAAATTAATATCTACTTTACAAAAGCTTTGACAAGCATCACTATGTAATAATGTACCTTGTTGATGACATATTTCAGCAATTTTTTTAATATCTTGAATAGTACCTATTTCATTATTTGCATGAATTATAGATACTAATAAAGTGTCTTTTCTAATTTTGTTTTTAAGATCTTCTAAATTAATGAAACCATATTTATCTACATTTAAATATGTTATCTCATAATTATTTTTTTCTAAATATTTACAAGTTTTTAAAATACAATCATGTTCTATTTTAGTAGTAATAATATGTTTTTTAAGATTGTTTTTTTCAGCAAGTCCTTTAATAGCAAAATTATTACTTTCACTACCACCACTTGTAAAAACAAGTTTGTAGTTTTTTGCATTTAATTTATTTTTTATTTCTTCTCTACTTTTTTCTAGTATCTTTTTTGCAATTTTACCATATTTATGTAAACTAGCAGGATTACCAAAATTTTCTTTAAAATAAGGTGTCATTGAACTAAGAACCTTATTATCAAGAGGTGTTGTTGCTGCATAATCTAAATATACATTTTCATTTTTTAATTTCATTTTTAATCACAACATTTTTTTTATAAGGACAGTTTTTATCACAAAAACATTTTTTATGATTTTCTAATATATCTAATATTGGTTTTATAGTTTTTTTATTTAAAGAATAAATTATATGTTTGCCACTTCTTTTATTAAATACAATATTACAATTATGTAATATTTTTAAATTGTGACTTACTTTAGATTGTTCATCATTTATATCTTTACATATAGTAGTAACATTTTTATCAGAATTATAAAGTGA